>URQW01000074.1 GCA_900550105.1 uncultured Pelosinus sp. | reverse complement strand
CAACGTTACTGAAGCCAAGCGAGCAGTAGCTAAGTAAGGTGGTACCGCGGGATCAGTTCTCGTCCTTTTATTACAGGATGAAACTGATCCCTTTTTGTTTTTTCTATTTTGTTTATTGAATTTTCATGTTATTTGAAGGAGGATTTTTAATGAACTGGTCAAATCGTATTTCCCCTGTTGTAAACCAAGTAGCGCCTTCGGGACTTCGTAAATTTTTTGACATTGCCGCTACTATGGAAAATGTAATTTCTCTAGGCGTCGGCGAACCTGATTTTGCAACGCCAAAACATATTATCGACGCCTGCGTCACGAGCCTGCAAGCAGGGCAAACAAGTTACACATCAAATTCGGGCCTACCGGAACTCCGTCAGGAAATCGCTAACCATATTTCCTCTTGCTGTCAAGTAGACTATGATCCGGAAAATCAGATCATCGTTACAGTCGGCGTCAGCGAAGCGCTTGATTTAGCAATTCGAACGATCGTCGCCCCTGGCGATGAAGTGCTGATTCCAGAACCATGCTATGTAGCTTACCAGGCCTGCGTAACGTTTGCCGGCGGCGTCCCTGTTCCGATTGCTACCAATCCCAGTCGTGGCTTTTGTGTAACCGCTGAAGAGTTGGAAGAAAAAATCACAACCAAAACAAAAGCTATTATTTTAGGTTATCCCAATAACCCAACCGGAGCAATTATGCCCCAAGCAGAACTTAGCCGCATTGCCGCTTTAGTGGAAAAACACGATCTGCTTGTCATTTCCGATGAGCTTTATTCAGAACTGACTTATGAAGGCAGCCATGTCTGCTTTGCCGCTCTACCTGGCATGAAAGATAGAACGATTCTATTAAACGGTTTTTCTAAATCCCATGCAATGACCGGACTACGTATCGGCTATGCTTTAGGAAATGAAGATTTTATCGGCGCCATGGTAAAAATCCACCAATATACCATGCTATGCGCTCCCGTTACCGCCCAAATTGCCGCTTTAGAAGCACTAAAGAATGGCTACAAAGAGATGCGCAAAATGATTGATCAATACAATGTACGCCGCCAGCTTATGTACAAAGGACTAACAGAAATGGGGCTGTCCTGCTTTGAACCGCAAGGCGCCTTCTATATCTTCCCTTCCATTCAAAAAACCGGTTTATCCTCGCAAGAGTTTTGCGAAAGACTGTTGCAGGAAGAGCGTCTCGCTGTAATTCCTGGCGATGCTTTCGGGGCTTGCGGCGAAGGCTTTATCCGCTGCTCCTATTCCTATTCCACCGAACATTTACAGGAAGCCCTTAACCGACTGGAACGTTTTGTCTCTCGCTTTTAGGCGCAAAAACCGGCAGCAGGCTTAAGCCCTGACTGCCGGTTTTCTTTCAAATCGCTCAGGCAGACTTATTCAAAAACAGAAATAAGTTCGCCGAATAATGCTTTATTTTCTTCAATTTTTTCGCTGCCGCCGAGAACACACAAATAATTTGCTCCAAAGCATTCCTTAACAAGCGGAGCAAAAGAACGGATTTCTTCTTGCGTCAGTTCTAAAATTTCTTTGCGTTCTTGTTCCCGATCGGCTTGCGTAATATGCTGCAGATAATATTCTGTCGCCTTCTCGCCTTTCATCGAAGGGGTTAAAGGTGCATCAATCCCACTCATTGTGCCGATAATATACTTCGTCATTTCCCGATCACTTACGGTAAAGCCGTTAATATAGTCGGCTGTTTCATCATAGACAGACAGGGTTTCAGCAAGATTGGGATCGCGATAAGAACCAAATGTCATGTTGCCATTTCGTTCAAACTGAGCAAAAGCGCCATAAGCGCCCCCCTGCACGCGAATGCGATTCCACAGATAATCATAGCGCATAATCGTTTCAAGCACTTTCAATCCGCCATGATAGGTATAACCTAAGCGACGGAAATTATAGGCTTTAGCGGCAAATTGAACTTTGGCTGATGTCATTAAGCCTTCATTTTTTGCGCCAAAGCAAAATTCATACGACTTAGGTCCTTCACTGCTCTCTTTGAGTTCCTGCCACAAACCAGTAAAGTCTTCACAAAATTTCTGGTAGTCCTCTGCTTCAGTCGTCAGACTAATCATTAGTCCTTGCTTTGTGAAAACAAGCTCAGCCGTCTTTTTCAAATTCGCTTGAATTTCAGAAAACTTCTCTTCAAAGTTATTATCAAGATCAGCTAGGAAATGATAAAAAGATAGGTAGCCTTTTTCCCTAAACTGCGATACTGGTGAAATATAAGAAAGAGCACGGCTAGACGAAATCAATTGACCCCGTTCTAAAATGACAGCAGCCATTTTCGCTTTTAATTCACCGATCAATTCTTTAAGCCGTTTGCGATCTTCAAAGGAGCTGTGGCCAAGTATTTCACCAAGCAAGCCCATAAGTTCACCTAGTTTACTCACAAGAGCCTTCGCCTTCACTTTAAATTTCGGGTAAAGAATTCGATCATCATCTTTTTCCGAAAAAACAATGGAGGCAAAGGATACACCGCCAGTATGAATATTGAGCTCATTAGACAATTCGCCATAACTATACTTCTCTGTGCTTACTTTTCCCAGTACACTATCAAGCAAGAAGAGATAAGGCAGTTGACTTTCCGGCACAACAGCACTATCAAAGTAGAGATTTACATAGGCAATCTTATTCGTAAATAACGGATGAAGTAGCAGCTTCGCTCCATTGAGATCTTTTTCGCTGAGCGGCAATTCTTCTGTTTCCCGGGAAATATCAGCAAGACTGAGCAGCGGGATTGTCTTAAGCGCTTCCGGCGAATCAGGCGCAAGCTGGCGTTCTTTCAACTTTTCCGTCTGCGCAATAATCGTTTCAAGCTCTGCCTCGCTTAAAGCGGCTTTATATTGAGCGAGCTTGTCCTTTACCGCACGGTTCACAGTTTCAGCCAAACCTTTTTCTGGTTTCACTACAACTATAGCCTGATGGGTATTGCCTAACAATTTTTCTTGAATCATCTGCTCAAAATACGGCTGCTTGAGAGCCTGTTTTACTTTTGCCAAAGGAGCTTCAAAGGCAAGATGCACAGCAGGATCTGCACCATAGAGCCAGCTATCCATGCATTTAATATTATAAATCAACCCTTTCGGGTAATTGCCAAAATTGGCTTCACGTAGTTGAAATTCATGAATATTGATCGATGCTTCTACTAGTTTCTTATCAAGGCCTTCTTGCGAGAGTTTCTCTAGTGTTTCATAAACAATCTGCACAAAATCATCCTGCTGATCTTCATTGGCGCCTCTGACGCCAATAGTAAAGACAGGCTGCAAAATACTTTGATTAAATTGACCATAAACGTCTTTGCCGATTCCCGCATCAAGCAGCGCTTTTTTCAAAGGAGCTGCCGGTGTGCCAAGCAGCAAATGATTTAAAATATCAAAGGAAAGCGCCACTTCGGGATCTGTTGCCTCACCGACGACGAAGCTTAGGCTTAAAAAAGTCTTATCAGCTTCTTTTTCACTGGGGGAAATCGGATAGGGATAGGTCGCTACATAAGTGGAATCAAAAGCTGGCTGTTTTTCAATTTCCGAATCAACCGCGATGGCCGAAAAATGACTTAGATATTCTTCGTCAATAAAACGCAGCTCTTCGGCAATATCCATCTTTCCGTACAGGAAAATATAGCTGTTCGCTGGATGATAGTATTTTTGATGGAACGCCAAAAATTGTTCCTGCGTTAAATCAGGAATAAATTCCGGATCGCCGCCTGATTCAACCCCATAGGTTGTATCAGGGAAAAGCGCTTCTTGAATTTTCCGTTCTAACACAGCATCAGGCGATGAAAAAACGCCTTTCATTTCATTATAAACAACGCCTTTATAGGTAAGTTCACTTTCCTTGGATTCTAATTCATAATGCCAGCCTTCCTGCATCATAATTTCAGGGTATTTGGCAATATTGGGATAAAAAACAGCATCAAGATAAACATCCATGAGGTTGCGGAAATCTTTGTCATTCCGGCTAGCCACAGGATACATCGTTTTGTCAGGGAAAGTCATAGCATTCAAAAAAGTATTGAGCGATCCTTTTACTAATTCAACGAAAGGCTCTTTCGTAGGAAATTTACGTGAACCGCATAGAACCGAGTGCTCCAAAATATGAGGCAATCCCGTACTATCGGTCGGCGGAGTTCTAAAAGTAATGCTGAATACTTTATTATCATCATCTGTTTCCAGATAAAATAACTGAGCGCCGCTTTTTACATGGCGATAGATTTTGGCTGTACCATTTACTTCAGCGACTGGCTTGCTTTCTTCCATAATAAAGCCGTGAAGCAAATCTTTTGATTTTGTCTGCATATAGCGTTAACCTCTTCCTTAAAAGATTTGTAGTCCCTGCACATTATTCCTATGCAAATATCATTATTCTTATTCGTTCCGCTGGGCAAAGTTTCCTGCGTAGTGACAGATAGCAAAAAGGGAAAGCTACCGCTTTCCCTCTTGTAAGTAAAGTTTTAGAAAATCATCCTTTATTATACTGCTTTTGTCGCGCTCTTTCGCCCATGCCAAAAATATAATAACTGGCGATTACAATGACGCAAAAAACAGCGCCGACAATCAGCGAAAGCTGCGTATCTTCATTAAACCACATGCCAATCAGCACAAAGATCAAGAACACTACCGTAATATAGTTGCTAATCGGATAAAGCGGTGACGTGAATGGATGGCTTTTCATCTCATTTTCCCATTTTTTCCGAAACTTCATCTGACTAATTGCCAGTACAAACCAAGGAATCATACCTGGTAGTACGCTAGCACTATAAATATACAAAAATAATTTTGATTGCGGCATTAAATAATTCAATAAAACGCCGAATAATAGGCACACAATCGTTACAGCAATACTATTACCGGGTACGCCACTCTTAGAAATTTTGCCAAAAGAAGCGGGAGCTTGTCCATTTTCCGCCAACGTATAGAGCATCCGACCAGCACTGTAAATGCCACTGTTACAGCCTGATAACGCTGCTGTCAGCACAACAAAGTTAATAATGCCAGCTGCCGCCGTCACGCCAACTTTAGCAAAAGTCATCACAAAGGGACTGCCGATTGTGCCAATTTGATTCCAGGGATAAATTGTAACAATAACAAAAATGGCGCCAATGTAAAAAATCAAAATACGCCAAATAATATTCTTAGTGGCGCGGCGTAATGTATTTTGCGGATCTTGCGCTTCCCCTGCCGTAATCCCGACTAGCTCGACCCCTTGATAAGCCGCCGTTACCAAACAAAGCGCAAACAAGAATCCTTCCCAACCACCAGCAAAAAAGCCGCCTTGACTATAAAGATTTTCTAAACCAATCGGCTGGCCCATATTGCCAAAACCAAAGAAGATCATGCCAACGCCAATAACGAGCATCACTACAATTGTTGCAACCTTTATCAGCGCAAACCAAAATTCGAATTCACCGTAATATTTTACTGATGCCAAGTTGGCGGAAGCGACTAAGGCAACGCCAGCAAGCGCGGGTAGCCACTGTGGCAAATCAGGCAGCCAATACTTCACATAAATTCCAATAGCCGTTACCTCGGACATCCCGACAGTAACCCATAGAAACCAATAACACCAAGCAGTCAAGTAGCCAACTAAGGGGTGAATATACTTATGCCCATAGGTAGCAAACGAACCAGTAACAGGCTCTAAAAACAGCATTTCTCCCATAATTCTCATCACAAAAAACATGACAAGTCCGGCTAAGGCATAAGCCAGCAGCACTGACGGTCCTGCCCACTTAATCGTACTGGCTGATCCCATAAATAGACCAACGCCAATGGTTCCGCCTAGAGCAATCAATTCAATATGCCTTGCTTTGAGACCTCTAGTTAGTTGTTGTTGTTCACTCATACCAAATCCCCTTCTGCCTTGGCAGACATTCTGCCGCAAAGTCTTTTCTTTTAGGTATATCCTATTTTACAAGATATATCCTATTTCTATGATCTGACAGGACTGTCACGGCGAAAGAGACTCCACTCCTACTTACAAGTATACTCTCCATAAAAAAAGACACCTATTTCGGTGTCTTTTGCTGCATTCTTATAACATTTACGTAAACTATTTAATTGTATGAGTTAACAGCAAATCTTCTTTCATATTCCAAAGCGATTTCGATAAATCAACATAATAAGGATGAGGATTCGTAAACCGCAAAACCTCTTCCCAGATTGTAGCAATTTCTTGTTCACGATACGCTCGAATATCATCTAACGAAGGCTGTGCATAAACACATTCACCAGCCTTAAAAATCGGTACAAGTAAGGGCTTAGCTGTAAAGGAACTCACTATTTTGCGTTTCCAAGTGAATTCTGGATGGAAGATTTCATAAGGCTTCTGATCATCAATCACTTCTTCAAATAATGTAATTACATCAGCCACAGCCTTGCCTGTAGCATTTTCATAAAGACGCCACACCTGCTTATGGCCTGGATTCGTGATTTTCTCAACATTTTCACTCAGTTTAATTTTAGGAATAAGCTCTCCTGAAACTTCAATCGCTGCCAGCTTATAAACGCCGCCAAATACAGGATCAGACTTCGCTGTGATTAATCGTTCACCAACGCCAAAGGCATCGAGTTTGGCTCCCTGGGTCAAGATATCTTGAATAATAAATTCATCAAGTGAATTAGACGCCACGATCTTACAGTCCGTAAAGCCAGCCTCATCAAGCATTTTGCGGGCTTGCCGCGACAGATAGGCAATATCACCGCTATCAATCCGAATTCCGCCGGGACGAATTCCTTTCGGCAGTAATTCCTCACGGAAAATGCGAATAGCATTGGGAATACCTGATTTTAGCACATTATAAGTATCTACAAGGAGAGTACAGTTTTTCGGATAAATCCGAGCATACTCACGAAATGCTTCCAATTCTGAAGAAAACATTTGTACCCAGCTATGAGCCATCGTTCCTAATGCCGGAATCCCATAATCTTTATCAGCAGCCGTACAAGCAGTGCCCACCGCGCCGCCAATATAAGCCGCTCTAGCGCCAAGTACGGCGCCATGAGCGCCTTGGGCGCGCCGTGTGCCAAACTCCATCACTGGCCGATTTCCTGCCGCCCGGACAATACGATTTGTCTTCGTCGCAATCAAAGTTTGATGATTGATTGTCAGAAGTACTAAGGTTTCAATAAGCTGCGCCTGGAGCGCCGGCCCTCGTACCGTAATAATCGGCTCATAAGGAAACACAGGCGTACCTTCCGGTATAGCCCAGACATCACAGGAGAATTTAAAATCTGCTAAGTACTGCAAAAAGACTTCGCTAAAGATCTGCCGTGACCGAAGATAGGCAATATCGTCTTCATCAAAGTGTAGATCTTTCAATTCGTCAATTAATTGCTCTACGCCAGCCATAATGGCAACACCGCCATCATCAGGTACGCGGCGAAAAAACATATCAAAATAAGCGATTTGATCAGCGAGTCCGCTTTTTAAGTAGCCATTCGCCATTGTTAATTCATAAAAATCATTTACCATTGCCATGTTGAGTTGTTTTGTCACCTGTAACACTCCCTCACCTAGAAGCCTAAAACAGAACAATCTGTATTATAAAATTATAAACTTTTTTCACTTTACTCTTATCACCTTATTACGTTCCCAGGCAATGGTCAAGCTTTTTTTACAAAAAAAGACGGCAAAAGCCGTCTTACGTTAACGAGGTAAGGCTTTTGCCGCAATATCGGTGCGATAGTGAGCATCTTTAAAATGAACTTTATTGACTTCTTTATAGACTTGATTTACCGCTTCCTGTAAGTTAGCAGCCAGAGCTGTTATACCAAGAACTCGCCCGCCTGCCGTAACAAGCTTGCCTTCTTTCACTGCAGTTCCGGCATGGAATGCATAAGTTTCCGGCAAAAGTTTCTCAAGGCCCATAATTTCGCAACCGCTGCGATACGATCCCGGATAACCGCCTGAAGCAAGTACTACACAGACGCAAGCGCCATCTTTCCATTCCACCTTGAATTCCTCAAGCGTCCCTTGCGTACAATGCTCCATAACCGTCACAATATCGGATTCTAATAGGGGCAATACCACTTGTGTTTCCGGATCGCCGAACCGAGCATTGAATTCAATGACTTTAGGGCCTTCCGCTGTAATAATCAGCCCCGCATAGAGGCAACCCACATAAGGACGTCCTTCCTTCGCCATTGCCGCAATAACCGGCTTTAAGATCTTAGCCATAATTTCTTCTTTAAGGCTGTCCGTAATAATTGGCGCTGGCGCATAGGTTCCCATCCCACCCGTATTAGGCCCTTGATCTTTATCATAGACCCGTTTGTGATCTTGAGCAGCCACCATAGGTTGAATCGTTTTGCCATCAGTAAAGGTAAGAACCGAAGCTTCTTCACCGAACAAGCACTCCTCAATTACTACAGTCGAACCTGCGGCGCCAAACTCCTGAGCGTCAAGCATCGAATCCACAGCCGCTTCCGCTTCCGCGACAGTTTGCGCTACAATAACGCCTTTGCCTGCTGCTAAACCATCAGCCTTTACGACAATAGGCGCACCTTCAGCGCGAATATAGGCCTTAGCAGCTTCCTTTTCCGTAAAGACAGCGTATTTTGCTGTAGGAATCTGATACTTCTTCATCAATGCTTTGGCATAAGCCTTGGAAGATTCAATTTCCGCCGCTAGTTTAGTCGGACCAAAAACAGCTAGGCCCTTCGCGGTAAATTCATCGACAAGACCTGCCGCTAATACATTTTCCGGACCTACGACAGTGAGGTCAATTTTATGGTCAATAGCAAACTGAGAAAGAGCCGCTACATCAGTTGCCGTAAGGGCGACGCATTCCGCCTTCTCACCCATGCCAGGATTCCCGGGGATTGCATAAATTTTTGATACTCTAGGGCTTTGGCTGATTGCCTCAACAAGAGCATGCTCTCTGCCGCCGCTACCAATTACGAGAATACGCACACCATCACTCCCTCTTAATGTTTAAAATGACGAACGCCGGTAAAGACCATAGCAATGCCATGCTCATTCGCCGCATCAATCGATTCTTGGTCACGAACAGAACCGCCAGGTTGAATAATCGCTTTAATACCAGCTTTTGCTGCTGTATCTATAGAGTCGCGGAACGGAAAGAAAGCGTCAGAAGCAAGAACAGCATCTTCGCTATTAGCCCCGGCTTGCTTTAAAGCAATTTCTACAGATCCAACACGATTCATTTGCCCAGCGCCAACGCCGAAAGTCTGGAAATCGCCTGCTACAACAATCGCATTGGATTTTACATGTTTTACAACTTTCCAAGCAAAGAGCAGTTGTTCCCATTCCTCTTCGGTAGGAGCTTTTTTCGTCACGACAGTCATGCTGTCAAGACTATCTACGCCACGATCTGCTGCTTGCAGTAACAGCCCGCCTGATACTTTTTTCATATCCAGGGCATGTTCCGTGGCAGTTAACAATGGTGCGGTAAGCAGACGGAGATTTTTCTTTGCTGTTAAAACAGCTAACGCTTCTTCGTCAAAAGCAGGAGCAATCACGGCTTCCATAAACGTTCTGGCAATGAGCTCCGCCGTTTCTTTATCAACAGTTCGATTTAAGGCGATAATACCGCCAAAAGCTGACGTAGGATCTGACACATAGGCTTTATGATACGCATCGCTGATCGATGCTCCGACACCAGTGCCGCAAGGATTGGTATGCTTAATAATGGCTGCAGCTGGTTGGGCGAAATCACTTACAATGGCATAGGCAGCTTCTACATCGACAATATTATTGAAGGAAAGTTCTTTTCCATGCAGTTGTTTTGCCGAAGCGACACCTGTTTTTGTATACTTTTCGCGATAAAAAGCAGCATTTTGATGAGGATTTTCCCCATAGCGCAAATCCTGCACTTTTTCATAAACAGTCTGAACTTCTTCAGGAAACAAGCCCTCACCAAGTTGACTAGCCAGATAAGAAGATATGCAGGCATCATAAGCGCCAGTATGAGCATATGCTTCCCGCGAAAGGGCCATACGAGTCTTATCAGCTACAACGCCATCGGCCTTTAGCTCAGCGATTACCTGCTCATAACGATCTGGATTTACAACAACTGCTACATCATGGAAGTTTTTTGCTGCTGCCCGTATCATGGCGGGTCCGCCAATATCAATATTCTCAACAGCTTCTTCTAAGGTAACGCCGTCCTTCGCAATGGTCTGACGGAAAGGATACAAATTTACTACCACAAGATCAATGGGTTCAATCCCATGCTCTTTCATGGCTGCCTGATGGGCTTCATTATCACGGATCGCCAAAATGCCGCCATGAATATAAGGATGTAGCGTTTTTACCCGACCATCCATCATTTCCGGAAAACGAGTAATATCGCTTACATAAGTAACAGGAATATCAGCCGCTTTAATGGTTTTCATCGTGCCGCCTGTAGAAATAATTTTAATGCCTAGTTCATGAAGCTGACGGGCAAACTCCACAACGCCCGTTTTATCTGATACGCTAATTAATGCTTGCTTTACTTTTGCCATAGTCTTCTCTCCTATTTCTCTTGCAGGGTTTTTCTTCCCGTAAGAGAGATTTTTCCTTGCGCACACAACGCGATAGCCGCGGGATATAACTTATGTTCCTGCTCTAAAATCCGCGCTGCCAAAGTCTCTTCCGTATCCTCATCGAGAACCGGAACCGCTTGCTGCATAATAACCGGACCGGAATCCATCCCTTCATCGACAAAATGGACTGTACAGCCTGAGACTTTAACACCATAGTCAAGCGCTTGCTGCTGAGGATGAAGTCCCGGAAAAGAAGGAAGCAATGATGGATGAATGTTAAGTACACGACCAGGAAAACGGCTTAAAAAAGCACCGCCTAAGAGTCGCATAAAGCCAGCTAGAACGACTAGGTCTACTTTATATTCAGCTAATTTTTCTGCTAGAGCAATTTCAAAAGCTTGTTTACTGTCATAAGCGCTGCGTTCCATTAATAAGCAGGGAATTTCCCCAGTTCTTTCTCTAACGCCAGCCTGACTCTGGTCGGTAATTACAACAGCGATTTCGGCCGGGACTTGTCCCGCCGAAATCGCTTCTTGAATTGCCACAAAATTACTTCCCCGGCCAGAGGCTAAAATACCGAGCCGAAAAGCCATTAGAAAGAGCCTCCTGTCAGGATCGTTTCCTGATCGCCGGAAACAATTTCTCCGATTTTATAAGCAGCTTCGCCTGCTGCCGCTAGCGAAGCAATTACAGCATCCGCTTCGTCTTGCGGTACCACGAAAACCATGCCAATTCCCATATTAAAGGTCCGATACATTTCCTTATCAGCCACATTGCCCCATTTCTGCAGACATTCAAAAATGGGCAGCTTCGGCCAGGAGTCTACAGATACTTTTGCGGCACAGCCTTTTGGTAAAACACGAGGAATATTATCATAGAACCCGCCGCCAGTAATATGAACCATGCCGCGAATCGTAAACTTATTAAAGAGCGGCAAACAAACCTTCGGATAAAGCCGTGTCGGCGTAAGCAATTCTTCGCCTAGCGGTTTGCCAAGTTCCGGCACAACTTCTTTAAGATCAAAACCTTTGATATCTAGGCAGATTTTCCGAACAAGCGAAAAGCCGTTAGAATGAACGCCAGTCGACGGCAAACCGATCATAACATCGCCGGGCTGAATGGTCTCGCCAGTAATCAATTTCTTTCTATCAACTATGCCCACGGAAAAACCAGCTAAGTCATACTCGCCGTCAGGATAAAAACCAGACATTTCGGCGGTTTCACCGCCAATTAGCGCACAGCCTGATTCTTTACAAGCTTTGGCCACACCACTGACGATCGTAGCAACTTTTTCTGATTCTAAGGTTCCTACGGCTAAATAATCGAGGAAAAATAAGGGTTCCGCCCCTTGTACCAGAATGTCATTGACGCACATAGCCACAGCATCTTGACCGATTGTATCATGTTTATCAAGCATAAAAGCCAGTTTCAATTTTGTGCCTACGCCATCAGTACCTGACACAAGAATCGGTTCTTCATACCGACCGCTTAACGCAAATAAACCGCCAAAGCCGCCGATGTCTCCCATGACTTCCGGACGGTAGGTGGAACGAACATGTTCCTTCATGAGTTCTACAGCTTTATTGCCCTCATCAATATTCACACCTGAGTCTTTGTAGGTTACAGAAGCCGCCGTTGGCTCAGTTTTGTTCGAAGACATATTTATTTCCCTCACATTCTTTTTCGCCTGGTATACAAGATGGATACTTTCCGTTAAAACAAGCATAGCACATATCACTTGGCGGTACCTGAGAGATCGCTTCATGAAGACCTTCTATCGACAAGTAGTGAAGCGAATCAGCACCGATATAGTCTCTGGTTTCTTCTACTGTTTTCGTTGCCGCAATCAGTTCTTTCCGTACTGACGTATCAATCCCATAGAAGCAAGGATCCGTAATCGGCGGCGAGCTAACACACATATGAACTTCTTTAGCGCCAGCTTCCTTCAGCATTTTTACAATTTTTCCGCTTGTTGTACCCCGCACGATCGAATCATCAACCATAATGATTGATTTTCCTGCCACGACAGAACGAACAGCATTTAACTTCAGCTTTACACTCTTCTCGCGTTTTTTCTGTTCTGGCTGAATAAAAGTACGGCCAATATAACGATTTTTGATGAGACCCTCGGCAAAAGGAATGCCTGATTCAGCCGAAAATCCTAAAGCAGCTGTCGTACCAGAATCTGGTACAGATATCACAATATCGGCTTTAAATTTGCTTTCTTTCGCCAACTGACGTCCCATAGCTAGTCTCGCTTGATAAACGCTTTGTCCGTCAATAGAACTGTCAGAGCGAGCAAAATAAATATATTCAAAGACACACAAGGCTTTCTTCTTTTTCACTGGAAGCTGATAAGTTTTTACGCCGCTATCATCGATCACGACCATCTCGCCTGGTTCAATATCACGGATGAAGTCAGCATCGACTGTATCAAGCGCACAGG
>URQW01000073.1 GCA_900550105.1 uncultured Pelosinus sp. | reverse complement strand
CAATATACAGATTAGTCAAGACGGCATTCCGTTTACCATGTATTTAAACTTTGACAAGGCGCTTGTTGGCTTGCTCCTACTTGGTTTTGGTCATAGGCTGATTGCAAGCAAAACGCAATGGGCTTCGCTGTGGCAAGCAATGAAAGTTAGGTGCCTGTTATTTGTTGGTATGTTAGTGCTTCTTGCCGTGGCTTTTGGTGAAGTCCATTTTGATCCTAAATTGCCTGATCGTTTTCCCCTATGGCTTTTTACAAACTTATGTTTTGTCTGTGTGCCTGAAGAAGCCTTCTTTCGCGGCTTTTTGCAAAAACAACTCGGTGAACTTTGGCAAGGCTTTGCTTGGGGCGGTTATGCTGCACTTATTGTTACGGCCTGTTTATTTGGTTTTGCTCATTATGCCGGCGGCATTGCTTACAGTATCTGGGGAACCATCGCGGGCTTAGGTTACGGCTGGATTTATGAGCGGACTAAACGAATTGAGGCCGCTATTTTGTTGCATTTTATGTTGAATATAACTCATTTTTTATTATTTACCTATCCAGCATTAGCTTGACAGAGATGAGAGGGAGTGACTTTAGTGAATTTAACGCGATCAGCCTGGCTGTTTGTGCTTAGCGCTGCCGCTATTTTAGCCATTACTATGGGGGCTAGGCAGACAGCAGGATTGTTTGTAGCGCCAATCCATGATGCGACAGGGCTTGGGATTGTAGCAATTAGTTTTTCTTTAGCAATAGGACAGTTTGTCTGGGGGTTAGCTCAGCCAATTTTTGGTGCTATAGCGGATAAGCGCGGCCCTCATGGCGTTCTGGTGGCTGGAGCGTTGATTCTTGCTGGCGGTTTAGTATTGACTCCCTTCGCCCAATCAGAAAGTATGCTCATTTTGGCTATGGGGATTTTGAGCGCCGCTGGCGCTGGAGCAGGCAGTTTTTCCATTTTGATTGGCGCTACTTCGCATCAACTCTTACCAGAGCAACGTTCTTTTGCCGGGGGCTTTATCAATGCAGGCGGATCGCTCGGCCAATTTATTTTTGCTCCTTTATTGCAGGCCATCATTCATGGAGTTAGCTGGATCGCCGCCTTATTTACTATGGCTGGCTTTACGCTGCTTACTATTCCGCTGGCTGCGTTGTTTCGGCACAAGCCCCAGGAGCATTCAAAAGAGGCGATTCAAAATACTAGTGAGGGAATTTGGCAGCAGATTAGGATTGCTTTCTCTGATCGGAGTTATTGGTGTCTTCATGCCGGATTTTTTACCTGCGGTTTTCATATTGCCTTTTTAGTGACGCATTTACCAGGCGAAGTCGCGTTGTGTGGTCATTCCGCGACTGTATCAGCAGCGGCTTTGGCAATTATTGGATTAGCTAATGTTGGCGGTAGCTTAGCTGCTGGTTCACTGGGGATGCGTTATAAAATGAAGTATATTTTGGCTGTCATGTATGGAAGCCGGGCCTTGATGATTATGGCTTACTTATTAGCGCCCAAGACCGAGCTGACTTTTTACATTTTTGCCGCCTTCTTAGGATTTACGTGGTTGGCAACGGTGCCGCCAACGGCAGGGCTTGTAGGAAAACTTTTTGGCACAAGATATTTGGCTACTTTGTTTGGGCTTACTTTGCTAAGCCATCAAATCGGCGGCTTTCTTGGCGCTTGGCTTGGCGGACTTGCTATGGCTCATGATGGCAATTATTTGTGGGTATGGTATGTCGATATGTTCTTGGCCTCGTTAGCCGCAATTGTTAATTTTCCAATTCGAGAAAAATAAAAAAATCTATGCCATTGAAACATAACAAGATTTAAATGGGTAAATACTATATTTAGGCTTCCTAAAAATATTTATGGAGGTGTTTTCTATGTCTCATAAAGGCGGCGTTATGTCAGAGGAAACAAAGTATAAATTAGCCCATGATCTTGGCTTTGGCGAAAAAGTGGAAGATAATGACTGGAGCGATGTGACAACAGGCGAAGTTGGTTCTATGGTTAGAGAAGCAATTAAGCGCGGCAGTGCGGCTGTAGAGAAAGAAGCGCAAGCAGAGAACGGTGCAGCCCATCAAAATGCAAAATAAATGAACGGTGCCCTGAAGTAATATAACTTCAGGGCATTTTTATTTATCGCTTTGAGCCAGTGGCGTGCGGCTCCATAATAAACCACTCTACGGAGCGTTTATTGGAAAGCCGATGAAGGCTCTGTACAATTAATACATGGAGGTACAGAATAGTGCAAACACTAAAGGTGGAAACAAGGGTTATTCTATCAGTTAATTTAAAAAGGAGAATGAAATGAAATTTATAGTGTTTAACGGAAGCCCCGCTGGGGCAAACAGCAACACAAATGTGATTGCAGAAGCATTTTTGAAAGGTGCAAAAAGAGCTGGTGCTGATACCGAAAATGTGTTTTTAATTGATAAGAACATTGGATACTGCAAAGGTTGTTTTGCCTGTTGGTTTAAAACACCAGGAGAATGCGTGATGCAGGATGATATGACAGGTCTTTTGGATAAATATAATACTGCTGATGTGGTGTGCTTTGCTTCGCCTGTTTACACATGGAATATGACAGCAGTTCTCAAGAACTTTGTTGATCGACTTGTGCCGCTGAAGAGTCCCTTAATTATAAAATCAGATGAAAATTTTGACCTTGCGAATTCTAAACCTAAAACGCAACAATTTGTGGTGATTTCAAACTGTGGTTTTCCAGGCAACAATAATTTTGAGACCATGAAAGTAGTGTTTGCTTCCTGTAATCCTGTTCTTGAGATTTATCGTAATTGCGGTAAGCTCTTAAAAAGCAAGAATGAGAAAATCCAATCAATAGTAAATGAGTATGTACGCTTTGTTGAACAGGCCGGATATGAAATGGCAACGCAAAATTACGTAACGGAAGAAACAAAAGTAAAACTCGAAATGCAGCTCATGTCAATACCTGATTATGTGAAATACATTGGGATGTAGAAAAGGCATGAGGATCAGAATATTGCTAAAATAACGAGGTCATTGAAGCGATGAAAATCAAGAGCTATTATGATAAATTCCAGACGCGAGACAATAGTTCAATGCCTTTATCCAAGTCATCAGGGCTCATGCCGCCAAATCCAAGCATGATTCTTGGTGCATGAGCCTTGTTTTTTTGGCAGACACTAGGAAGGGGCAATAAACGGATACTCTTCTCCTCTGCACGGCGTATAAGTTCTTGTTCGTCTAAAGAACAATCAACTAATTCTAAAACGATATGAAGTCCAGCCCCTTGTTCGAGAATATGGGCGTGATTTCCGAAATGACAATCAACAGATTTGACGAGGGCATCATGCTTTTTTTTATACTTTGTGCGCATTTTTCTCAAATGTTTTTCTAAATAGCCTTGTTGCATAAATCTTAATAACGTTCGTTGTTCTAATAATGAGACGGTTGCGGCATATTTGCCAAATAACTTGTTATAAGTACTTAAAAGCTGGTACGGCAAGACCATATAACTTATTCTAAGGGCCGGCGATAAAATTTTGGAAAAAGTACCTATATAGACGATTTTTCCTTCTGGGTGTAGGCCTTGCAGTGCCGGAATTGGTTTTCCGTGATAGCGTAATTCGCTATCATAATCATCTTCTATAATTACGCCTCCGATAGTTTCTGCCCAATGAATTAACTTTAGTCGATTTTCGGCAGGCATAATGTATCCTAATGGGAATTGGTGGGATGGAGTGACATAGACAATCGTGCTATCGGTGCTTTTTAGATAGTCTAGGTCTATGCCATCAGAATTTACTGGAATAGAACGAATCGAATAAGAGTGGTTTTGAAACACTGATCTAGGAATCCAATGTCCAGGATCTTCAACTGCCAATACCGAGTGATCAGATCTTAATATTTGGGCAAGGTTGGACATACTATCTTGTATTCCACAGCAAATAATGATTTGCTCAGGAGCGCAAGAAACGCCGCGAAAACGCTCTAAATATTGTTGGATTTCCCTGCGCAGCTCAATTTCTCCGCAGGGATCACTGTATAAAGCAAATTGTTTTGGATCTTCCTGCAGGCAATCTGTTAGCTGTTTACGCCAACTTTTAATGGGAAAACTATCTGATGAGAGATGAGCTGGGTGAAAGTCAAACAAATATGTTTTTTTATCGGCTTGGTGTAAAGGGGATGCTATCTTTTGGGAAAGGGAAGGGGAGAATTCTTGTTCTAGTAGTGAAATATAGTATCCACTCTGTGGCTTACTATAGATAAATCCCTCGGTACATAATTGTTCATAAACATACTCTACAGTATTGCGGCTTATCGATAGTTCTTGCGATAAATTTCTAACAGAGGGGAGTTTGGTTGTTGGAGTCAGTTTTCCAGATAAAATTTGATTTTTAATCTGATTATAGAGTTTAACATGTAAAGGACGACGATCATTGTTATCTAATATAAACATCAATTTTCACCTATCAATCATCGTAAATTAGAAAAGCTAAACTGCTGTCAGTCATAGGAACTAGGTAATGGCGTATGTAGAATTGACCCCGTTGAAGTTTGAAAAACTGTCTCTATTATTGGGGTCACTTGTATTTTATAATAATACCTATCAGATAATCAATTAGATTTGTAAAAAGAAAGGATGTTATTATTATGCTCAACGAAAAATTATTGGAGATTCTTTCACATCCTGTCGATAGCGCGGTTTCGATTGTAACTAGCGGCGACGATGGTCCTCATTTAGTGAATACTTGGAATAGCTATATCGAAGTGACGCAAAATGATAAGCTGCTTATTCCGGTTGCTGGTTTTGTTAAAACCGAAAAAAATCTTGCAATCCACAACGAAACAATTCTTTCGATTGCCTGCCGGGAAGTAATGGGGTATAAAAACAAAGGAACAGGTTTTATCGTCAAGGGAAGTACTCACTTTATAAAATCAGGTGAAGATTTTGATCGTATGAAGGCAAAATTCTCTTGGATTCGTGCGGTCATGGAAGTAACGGTGATATCTGCGAAACAAATGCTCTAATAACAGGGGAATGATTAAGCGTAGTAACGAAACTGTAGAGCAAGAAGCGCAAGCAGAAAATTGAATAGCGCATCAAAATGCAAAATAAATTGAAAAAGCTTGAAGTTCCATTTGTGGACTTCAGGCCTTTTTTATATCAGGATATGTTGCGGATCGGATGTTCATAAAATTAGAATTTGCGACAACAATAGAAGGATAATGTAAAATTTTTGAAGAAACAATGGTAATTGTGCAGGGGTTTTGTATTTTTATAGGAATGTATACAGTATTGAGTAATTATATCAAACATATTGAAGTTAGCTTTACAATAATAAATCTGAATAGCAGGAGGTAAAAATATGAACACGAATGGGTCTCGTTTAATGGGATTGTCGGCTATTTTATGTACTGTTGCACTATGGGGATTGTCTTTTATCAGTATTAAGGTAACTGTGGCTGTGATTCCACCAATGACGCTTGCCTTATTTCGTTTTTCTATCGCTTCAGTTATTCTTTTATTTCTACTAAAAAAAATGGAGCCAGGCACCAATTTATCTAGGAAAGATATTCCATTAATGATTTTGTCCGGATTGCTTGGAGTGGCAGTATTTAATAACTTTCAAAATATAGGTATCAAAATGACTACAGCATCGGCGGCCTCAATGATTATTGCGGCAATACCTATACTAACAGTACTAGGAGAGTTTTTGGTTTTTAAAACAAGGCTGTCTTGGATCAAAATAATAAGTGTTATATTATCGATCGTAGGAGTGTATTGTATTGTCGCTTCTTCTCAGCAAACCTCCCAAGAGGACTTTTTAGGTGATTTATTTATGTTGGGCGCCGCCGTGGCCTGGGTAGTATATACTTTAATCACAAGACCTTTAAGCAGCAAATATTCTCAGTTAGCAGTAGTAACGTATCAAATATTTTTTGGTACATTGGCTTTGATTCCATTTGCTTTTTTTGAGACATGGGAATGGAATTTTATTGATTCTTCTATTATTCTTCATTTGATTTATTTAGGTGTTTTTTGCTCAGCATTAGCAAATTATCTTTATGTATATGCAATGGCACTACTAGGAGTTAGTAGTGTTTCTTTATTTATTAATCTTATTCCAGTTATATCGGCAATTGGTGGATTTACTATTTTGCATGAGCCAATGAGCAAAGTTCAAATTTTAGGCGGAACAGTTATTTTGTTTTCTGTATATATAGCTAATTTTAATATAAGAAAAAATAATCATAATGAAGCTGGCGCGGATATATTAGAGCAGGTAAAAAGGTAAGATCATGAAAATGAAGAAAGATATATAGCAAGAAGATGCTTCAAATAGATTGTACAGAAATAAGCGAATCGATTGATTCCTCTTTATGTAGATAGATTACTAATGTATATGATGTGAAAAACGTTTCCAAAGAGCAATATCATACAAGATTTAACGCTAATAGCGTGGTAAACTTTCTCTATCATTTGATGGAGGCTTTTTTTATGAGTTATAATTCGGGAATTATATATGCAGTCATTGCCGATGGAATCTGGGCGCTAGCGTTTATCATACCTAAATTATTGCCTTCATATAGTGCTGTTGAAATTACCTGTGGACGATTTTTGGTCTACGGAGTTTTTTCAATTGTAATTTGGCTCTGTAGGAAAAAGAATATGTTTTTCCCTAATGGTGGTAGGAAGATATGGTCGCAGGCGTTGTTATTTGCTTTTTGCGGTAATCTTGGTTATTACTTTTTCTTGGTGCTTGCTATTCAATTGGCAGGGGTAACACTTTCAACACTAGTAATAGGTATGTTACCAATAACAGTTTCTTTATATGGAAACTGGCTATTTCGCGAGTTTTCTTTTAAGCGTGTACTCCCGTCAGTTTTGTTAGTATTATGCGGGATTATAGTTATAAATAGTTATAACTTGCAAATGAATGATGCGTTATTTAATAATATTCTTGGCCTTTTCTTCGGGATTGTGGCGCTTGCTCTGTGGACGTGGTATGGTGTGGCGAATGTGCGGTTTCTAAAGAGACATCCACAGATCTCTTCGAAAGATTGGGCAACGATCTCAGGGATTGCTACTTTTATTTTGTTAACGTTTTTTTTAGTTATTCTATCACTATACTCTCATTCTTTTTATATTTATTACTTATTCCAGCCCGACGAAAGTAACGTCTATTTTTGGCTAGGCAGCCTTATATTAGGTTTTCTCTGCTCATGGGGAGCAACCGTTTTTTGGAATAAGGCATCTAATCGTTTACCTACGGCCCTTGCTGGACAATTGATTGTGGGAGAAATGATCTTTGGATTGCTATATGGTTATATTTTTGAATATCGATTACCTCACTATTTTGAGTTCGTAGGTATTATAATAATCATAGGTGGACTCTTCTATGGTATTCATATAATAAATGTTGGAAAGAGGCTTATGTTCCATGGTCATGTTCAAAAAGAACAAAGCTAGCTGTGTTAGAGTAGCAGATATGAATAATCTGGAGATATATAAGGCTTCCTACACAACACATGCTTTTTCACGCCATTGGCATGATGGCTTTGGTATCGGAGTAATTGAAGATGGTTGTGAGGTTTTCGATTATAAAGGAGATACACAGTGGGCGCCTCAACGGAGTATTGTGTTAATGAACCCAGGAGTGATTCATACTGGTGCCGCAGCTAATCAACAGATCGGCTGGCGGTACCATATTATGTATCCTAGTCTAAGATGTTTGCAGAAAATTGCAGAGCAAATGGACGAGAAAAATAATTTGATCCCTTATTTTCCAAATCCAGTTATAGTTGATAATGAATGTGCTGAAAAATTACTGAACTTATTTGCATTATTTGAGCATTTTCCTTTATCAATGGAACATCAATCTGTCTTTATAAATACTATAGCGACCATACTACAGAGACACTCTACGTTAACCTATGTTGAATTGAATAAAAAAAGAGATAATAAAGTTGTGAAGGTTGTTAAAGATTACATTCATCAATACTATAACAAAAGTATTTCATTACAAGAATTAGCAATTATTTCAGGAAAAAGTCAGTTCCATCTACTAAGAGAATTTGAAAGAGAAATGGGCATTCCCCCGCATACATATCAAATTTTTATTCGAATTCAAAAAGCAAAGGAATTATTACTGACTGGTCAATCTATATTGGCAGTTGCTTTTGAGACGGGTTTTGCTGACCAAAGCCATTTTAATAGACATTTTAAACGTATTCTCGGAATTACACCAAGAGAGTATGTTTACTCTAGTAGATAATAGTGAAAAGGTATTAATGAAATAATCTTTATACATATTAAAAATAGACATAAATCAAAAAATCCTAATATGGACATGATTTTAATTGCCATTTGATATTTAAAATATATCAAGTGGTTTTTTATTGAAGAGGATGATGATTTTTGTCTTCCTTAACAAGGAATAAGACAGTTTTTTCTCTAAAAAATCTATCAAAAGTTATAGTTTGACAATGTTTGAGAATGTACTTATTATAAACATAACAATGAGCTAAAGGAAAAACCTTTGGGCTATTGCTATTTAGAAAGCGTTCTATTGAGCGATTTTGTGTTGCCGATGGTTGGCGAAACTAGCTGTTCGCATCAGAGCTGTAAAAACTATATATTTGCATAAATGAAATTGCTTGAATGGGAGATCGGCGAGATGGTTTCTCTTGAATTGTGTGAGGAGTGAGATGTTTGACAACCGGACGCTTTTCTCAAGGGAATAGTGATAGCGAGATAAAGGACATTTTACAAATTTTAAAAGAAGTAAAGCTTAAAGAAAAATTGGATGAAAAGTTATATTTTATTATAGATAGTATTTCTGTCTATATTTCATATATCAATGCTGCTACTTTACGGTACGAATTTGTTAATGAAGCATTTGCACGAGGCTATAATATTCCTAGAGAACAAATTATTGGTCGGCACATGAAGGAAATACTACCGGAGGTAAACTATCAAAATGCAATTCAATATATTGAAGCAGTTAGAATGGGCAAGTCTGTAACTTATGAACACTACTTTGAGGTAGCAATCGGGAAACGCTGGGTCAAAGTTGACTATATACCCGAATTTGACAATGCGGGGAATGTGGTTTCGTTTGTCGTTCTTGGTATGGATATAACTGATCGTAAAATAGCAGAAGAAAAAGTAAAAGAGAGCGAAGCTCTTTATCGATTTATTGTTGAAACTGCCAGTGAGGGTATTTTAATTTTGAAGCGAGATTTAACGATTACATTTGCCAATGATAAATTAGCAGCTATGTTTGGCTATGAAATAGAAGAATTAGTAGGAAGTAATTTTGAACAGTTAGTATTTGAAGAACATTTGGGTGAACTCGCAATAAATCTGCAAAAAAGAATGCGTGGCGAAGACGCAGTATATGAGATTTATTTGCGAAAAAAAGATGGAGCAAGGCATTGGGTGATTATTTCTGTAAAAGCGATGATGGATAATGATGGTTATTTTACGGGACTCTTCGTCATGCTAACAGATATTCATTCGCGAAAGCTCGTTGAAGAAAAACTGGAAAGTACGATTAAAAAACTTGAAGTATTAAGTAATATAGATGGATTGACGAACTTGGCTAATCGGCGTTATTTTGATCAGATACTGTCTGTAGAGTATGACCGGTTATCGCGCTCAGGGGCAATGTTATCTTTTATTATGATTGATATTGATTGTTTTAAAGCGTTTAACGACTATTATGGGCATCTTTGTGGCGATAACTGTCTGCAACAAGTTGCAAGAATCTTAGAAAGCAGTATTTGTCGCACTGCAGACATTGTTGCTCGGTACGGAGGAGAAGAGTTTATTTGTATGCTGCCAGAAACAGACCTGGAAGGTGCCAAGGTAATTGCTGAAAAAATGAGAAGCGGTGTTGAACGGCTGCGTATTCCCCATACAGGTTCGAGAATCTCTGATTATGTTACAATCAGTCTCGGTGTTGCATCAATAAAATGTTCGCCTAAGAATAATGTACTTGAAAATATTAGTGAGGCGGATAAGGCTCTTTATAAAGCAAAAGCCAATGGGCGCAATAGAATTGAATTTGCTGAAGAGTAAATTGGGTTCAGCATGTTTTTGAGTGCAATACCTGATAGATCTAATTTCTGTGAAGGAGACCAGTGAAAATCATTATATAAAAACCAGCTCTGTATCGCACAGAGCTGGTTTTTATGTATAATGCTGATTTTGAATAATTGCAGTAACTATTATTGCCGATATGATCTGATTATTTCGTAATGTCATTGTCAAAAAGCAACAGCTGTTCATTTTTGATACTGAATATGTGTTATTTTTAGTAAGACTCAGGAAAGTTGAATTTTGATTACTCTAATAGACTTAAAACCGATTAGCAATTATTAAAATAAAATTATGATAAGAGAGGGATTATAAAATGAATAGACGAGTTGTTATTACCGGGATGGGAGCTGTATCTTCTTTCGGGTGTGGCGCAGATAAACTCTGGCAGTCAATTAAACAGGGTAAGTCAGGCATTCGGAGAATAGAGAGAATGGATGTATCCGATTTACCTACACAGGTAGGGGCCGAGGTAAGGGACTTTGAGCCAGATCAGTTTTTAGAGAAGAAAGAAATTAAAAGAATGGACCGATTCGCCCAGTACGCCATGGCGGCTACGCAAATGGCAGTGGATGAAGCTAAAATCGATTTTACAAAATTGAACAGAGAGCGTGTGGGAATACTTATTGGAACTGGGATTGGTGGGATAGAAAGCATTGAACAGCAGCATAGCGTACTCTTAGAAAAGGGAACTAGCAGAATTAGTCCTTTTTTGGTGCCAATGATGTTACCTAATATGGCTGCCGGACTTATTGCGATTAAATATGGTGTCAAGGGATTTACAGAATGTACTGTTTCAGCTTGTGCATCGTCGACTAATGCCATTGGTGATGCTTATAAAATTATTCAAAGAAATGGTGCTGACATGATGATTGCCGGTGGAACAGAGGCCTCTATTACCAGGTTAGCATTCGCTGGCTTTTGTGCAATGAAAGCCATGACGACCAATCTAGATGCAGCCATGGCGTCTAGACCTTTTGATTTGGAGCGAGATGGGTTCGTACTGGGAGAAGGTGCCGGTACGCTTATTATCGAAGAACTTGAGCATGCATTAGGGAGGGGTGCTACTATTATTGCAGAAATCGTGGGTTATGGTTGCACCAATGATGCATATCATATTACCGCTCCAGCTGAGGCGGGAGAAGGTGCGACCCGGTGTATGAAGCTGGCAATAGAAGATGCAGGGATACAACCCGATGATATTGGTTATATAAACGCTCATGGCACATCAACGCCCCTAGGGGACAAAATTGAAACACATGCCATAAAAACTGTTTTTCAAAAATATGCCTATGAGCTTGCAGTCAGTTCAACCAAATCAATGACCGGTCACTTATTAGGAGCCGCGGGAGCCATAGAGGCAATTATTACCGCTTCAGCGCTTAAGGATGGATTTTTGCCGCCAACAATCAATTACAAGACGATAGATCAGGAATGTGATTTATACTATGTGCCTAATGAAGGAAAAGAGGCAGCCATAAACTATGGTTTGACTAATTCCTTCGGTTTTGGCGGACATAATGCAACACTGGTTCTTAAGTCTTATTCAGCCTGAAATAGGAGAAGAGATACTGCAACTGAGGTATTTTGAAAATGGATGGGAAATGATCAGGAGAGGTCAGGAGTATATAATCATGGATTTAAAAGCAACGATTGCTGCATGTCTTCAATATATAGAAGCAAATTTGTACAATAAGGTCATTTTAGATGATATAGCTATGCATTGTGGCATATCGAAATACCACTTGCACAGAATGTTTAAATCGTTGACAGGTGAATCATTGATGGAATATGTTCAGTTCCGTAAGCTTTCATCTAGTATTTCTGACCTTAAAGATACGAATCGAAGAGTCATTGACATCGCCATGGATTACGGCTTTGATTATGAGCAGTCTTACATTAGAGCTTTTCGCAAGAAATTTGGGGTTACGCCGCTAAAGATCAGATTGGAGCCGATGTCACTACTCATTCAAGAAAAGTTAAATATCGATGACATTATGTCAGTTAATAATTCTGTGATCTACAAGCCTTCGTTTATGTTTAAACCCCAGTTTTATCTAGTTGGCGTGAAACATAAAATCCTTAGCAAGTCTGGTGATAAGATTGCTAACCTTTATGGCAGAGACTTTTTTTATAACCAGAGGGATAAGATTACGAATCCCGTTGATTCAGAAGTTTACTTTGGTTATACAGATTGGAGTGACACGGGGAATGGTTGCATTTATTATATGCCATCGCTGCAAGTCCAGGATCTTGACCATACCCCGGATCATATGGAGGCAATTGTCATACCTGCGTACAAATATGTAGTTTTTCGTTTTGTTGGCTTTTTTCGCCCTGATGAAATTAATGGCAGACAAGTGGGGCGATTACTTGTTCATCTATATTCGAAATGGGGCTTAAAATCAGGTTATAAATTTGCTGATACATTTAGATTTGAATATATCAATAATAATTTATGTAAAGATAATTATTGTGAGTTAGATATATATCAACCGATTGTCGATTTGAATAGAATATGACCCCCAGGAAGGCTTAAAGAAAACTATTTGAATTTAATCGATAGTTTTCTTTTGGTTTTTTCCTAAATAATTCGTTCCGATCACGCCGAGAATGATGATAGCTGCGCCGATTATGTGAAAGGATTCTAATTTTTCCTGTAGAAACACGACTCCGGCGAAGATGGTAATAAGTGTAGCTAAGTTACTGAAGACACTCATCTTAGAGGCTTCCATTCTTGACAGTACATAGTTAGATAAAAAAGCTGTACCAAAGGATGAGATTACACCAAGATATAAGGTGGCGATTAAAAACGATTTGTTGGCAAAAGGTGCAAAATAATAAGCTAGAGTATGAGCTGTGGCATGCTCGATAAGAGCGATGCCGTTGAAAGTAATCATGCCAAGCGTCGCCATAATATAGGTGATTACAGTGAGTGAATACTTTCTAGCTATTTTTCGGGCCAAAACATTATAGCAAGCTGCGGACAATGTAGAAAGCAGAATTAGAATAATTCCTTTCATGTTTGTAAGATCAAGCATAATGCCTTTCATCTCAAAGATGTAAAT
>URQW01000072.1 GCA_900550105.1 uncultured Pelosinus sp. | reverse complement strand
TGTAAATGTTCACTTGTATTTTTATGGCCAGCCGCTTCAGCAATCTGGTCGAAATAAGGTTCATCACAAAAATGAAGATGCGCATCAATAATTTTCATAAAATGTAGTCCTTTCTTGTTCCACTATAATTACTATCTGTATCATACCACTTCAGCGAGTTTTTTGAAAAGACTCCTGATAAACAGGGAAAACTTTACTCAATAGAGAATCAAAGATATACTGCTTTTCTTACTAGAAGGGTTCCACAAACTGGTTACACAAGGAGTGCTTCATGATGCGCAATTTTATCCCATTAGCTCTTACTGTTCCGCTACTTTTACTAGGACTACCGGAAGCATCGGCTGCTGAGACTACAACTAGCACTGCTGCAGTGACTGCAGCAGCTGCCACAACTGCAACAACACCTGCTGCTCCGACAGAAAATCAGATTGAGCTAGATTTTGATTACCTCACACCGATTTCGAGTGATCGTAAAGTAGATACTTATTCCCTACATATCCTACAAAAAATTTCTGAAAGCGAGACACGCTCTGTTTATCGCGGTCTCACCGTTACTCGGGCTTATGGCAATGTTACACTAACAAATCTGAACCAGCATACGCCTCGTGATAGTTCCACTGTTGGCGTCGGCCCTGTTTATATGGTGCGTAACGAAAAATATCGCTCAGGCAAATTCTCAGCAGCTATTGATATGAGCGGCGGACTTATTCTTTATGATAAAGCTTTTCCGGCTGGCGGAAGATCCTTTAATTTTATGTGGCGAATCGGTCCGGAACTTATTTATAAATTTGATAAAGATTCTTCCATTCATCTCGGTTATATGCTTATGCATGTTTCCGATGGCTTTAAAACACGCAATCCTTCCTATAACGCCACAGGCGTTACTTTAGGTTTTTCTAGTAAGTTCTAAGAAATTTATTATATTATCATAAAGGGCGCCATACAAAATCATTTTTGTACTGGCGCCCTTTTAGTTTCCTCTGACTTTTAATCCCACTTATCTTCCTAGATGTTTGGGACACCTAGTCCGGCACATGTTGCAGGAGTAAATAAAACCGCCGCCTTCGGAACTTTTGCCGCAAATGGCGCGGCATTTGCTTTGATCAATAGTAATGCCATCTAACGCTTGACTTGGACAGGAATCTAAACAAATTCGACAATTGGGCAAACACCCTTCCACTTTCGATAACTGATCAGTCTCTACCGCGACTTTGAGTAAAATAGCGCCCAGTAAAAGACGATTGCCAAACTGTTCATTTAAAAGAAGTGTATTTTTTCCGATCTTCCCTAATCCAGCTTGTACTGCCGCATGCTTTAAAGAAAGTATTCCCTGTCCGCGACGCCGACTTTCATCCCAATATTCATAAGGATCCGATGCTGGCACAGGAACAGAACTAATTCCGTGCTTCTCCCATTCCATCGCAGCAGTAAGGGCAATCGAATTAAGCTTATCAAATAATTTTAAGTGAGCGAAAGTATACAGAGCTTGCGAGGAAGAACAGAAAATACTTTTTGGTATAGCTACAGCAAAAACAACGACACTTTGGCAACCAGGAAAAATATCATCAGGATGAAATCCAGACGGTGCCTTTGTAAAACGTTCAACAGCAGCGATTTGGCACAAATCGGCGCCTAGCTTCTCCATATGTTCTTTTATTGTCACAGCAGTAATATTTCCCATTTTAAACCTCCCTAAATTGATTATCTCAGACTGGATTTATCCTTGAAGTTATATTACCATAGAGCTATCGATAGATAAAATGGATAGATTTGATCTATTAATTCAATAAAATTGATAGGTGGTTAATTTATGGAACTGCGACAACTGAAAACTTTCACAATTGTTGTGAAAAAACTAAGCTTTACCCAAGCAGCTCAGCACTTGGGATACGCGCAATCAACCATTACTAACCAAATTCAAGAGTTGGAAAAAGAATTTGGCACGTTACTCTTCGAGCGATTAGGCAAACAAATCAAGCTTACGAAATCAGGCGAAGATCTTTATGTTTATGCAGAAAAAATATTAAAATTATCAGAAGAGGCCAAAGCTGTCCTGGCCAATTCACTTTCACCTTGCGGTTCTCTCAGTATTGGTACTGCCGAATCACTCTGCACGCATCGTTTACCAGAAGTGTTTAAAATATTTCGCGCTCGCTATCCCCATGTTGAGATCAACATTACTCTGGATATCTGTTCAGATTACCGTTCCCACTTGAAAAAAAACACTGTCGATATTATGGTCTCCCTTGATGTACCCACCAAAGAAACTGATTTTATAAGTCATACGCTTTTTGAAGAACCCATGGCAATTATAACAGCCCCTGACCATCTTCTGGCATACAAAAAAACGGTTACAGTACAGGATATGAACAATCAGTCCTTTATTCTGACAGAACCAGGGTGCAGTTATCGCCGGATTTTTGAAAGCATTCTCACCCAAGCTGGCGTCACTCCAGCCTCGGTCATTGCCTTCAGCAGCAATGACGTAATCAAAAAATTCGTCATGGATGGCTGGGGCATTGGCTTTTTACCGCGAATCGCTGTAGAGCAAGAATATAAAGAAGGCCGACTCGCGATTCTTCCCTGGATCGGTCCACCCTTTCAAATTAAGACACAAATTATTTATCATAAAGATAAATGGCTGTCGCCTGCCTTACGAGCCTTTATTGACGTAACTACAGAAACATTTAAACATGCAAACAAAAAATCCAAAGCCTAAGAAAAAGGCCTTGGATTTTTTTATTCATCATTGAATTCCATTAAAAACATGATACACCACAGCTTTAATAAATACTTCATTAACAGGTTCTCCCGTTATCAGCAACCGATAAAATAGCGGACCATAAATTAAGTCAATACATAATTCAAGATCCAAATCTTTTTTCAGTTCGCCTCGCTGAACGCCTCGTTCCAGAATTCGCTTTGATTCTAGGCGACGCGGCTGAAAATACCTTAGCCGATATTCCTCAGCTATCTTTGCATCAAATTGCCCTTCGGCAATTAGCTCATTAATCGCTTGTCCTTCGCGACTCGCCAAAAAGCGAGCTAAATTCCCGGCTTGAATAATAGTGTCTTCTACTACTGATCCTGTATCTGGCACGGGGAGTCTAGACATAGCAGCTGATAAAAAGCCAGCCATTACAACAGCTGCTTTATTAGGCCACCATTTATAAATCGTAGCTTTACTCACTTTAGCTCGTTCCGCGATTTTTTCTACAGTGACGGAGCTAAAGCCCTTTTCCAAGAGCAATTCATAGGAAGCCGCAAGAATCGCTTTTTCCGTAGCAGCGTCGCGAGGGCGTCCTCGTTTCTTTTCCAAACAAACACCTCCATTCTACTTCAGGTATTGAAAACCATACGTACATTATACTAAATATTTTTCCATAATAAAACGAAAAACATATTTACAATACTAAACGTATAGTATATAATTTAATCAACAAAAAAAAACTAAACGTTTAGTATTGTAAATTGGCAAAAAAATATAAAGGCAGGGATTCTCTATGAAGCAAGATCAAAAAAACTCCCAACAAATTTCTACTTGGATTACAGTGCTCCTGGCAGTCGCCTGTGGCGTAATTGTTGCCAATCTCTATTATGCCCAGCCCTTAATCGGCCCTATCAGCACCGCCACTGGCCTTCCCCTCTCTTTAGCCGGATTTATCGTCACTTTAACACAAATCGGCTATGTCATTGGGCTCTTATTTATCGTACCGCTTTCTGATCTTATCGAAAATCGCCGACTCGTTTTTATCTTGTTAATTGCTTTAATCGCCGCTCTAATCGGCGCCGCCCAGATAACCAATGCGTTCTTCTTCCTCGCTACTGCTTTACTACTTGGGCTTGGCTCTGTAGCAACGCAAATTCTTGTTCCTTACGCCGCCCATCTCGCACCTGAGGAAAAGCGCGGGCAGGCCGTCGGCAATGTCATGAGTGGACTGCTGCTTGGGATCATGCTCTCCCGTCCCTTAGCCAGCCTAGTGACCGGTTTATGGAGTTGGCAGATTATTTTTCTGATCTCGGCTATCTTAACAGCACTGCTTGCGCTTCTCTTAGCCTTTTTTCTACCCAAAAGAACTCCTGTACCAACCCTGAGCTATCGTCGTTTGTTACTTTCGCTTATATCACTCTTTGCTACCAAGCCGCTCTTACGGCGCCGTGCCTTTTATCAAGCTTGCTTATTTGGTTCTTTTAGTCTTTTCTGGACAGTCATTCCGCTATGGCTCACACATCATTTTCATTTATCACAGCAAGAAATTGCGCTATTTGCTCTTGCTGGCGTAGCGGGTGCTGTTGCAGCTCCCATTGCTGGTAGATTAGCTGATAAAGGCTGGACGAAGCCCTTAACAGGATTGGCCATTGTCATTGCGATACTTTCTTTCCTATTAACAAATATCACCAGCGAACCTTCCCATTTCGCCTTAACAATACTAGTGATCGCTGCAATCGCCTTAGATATGGCCGTATCAGGAAATCTTGTTCTCGGCCAACGAGTTATTTATTCTCTAGGCAGTGAAATCCGCGGGAGAGTGAATGGAGTATTTATGGCTGTATTCTTTATGGGCGGAGCAGCCGGTTCATCGCTAGGCGGCTGGTCTTACGCTTACGGTGGCTGGTTCGCGGCGTCACTCCTCGGACTAATTCTACCAATCATAGCTCTAATCTACTTTTTCACAGAAAAAACCAAGTAAATTTAAGAAAAACGTTATTAGAACTTAGTTACCAAAAAGAAATTTTGGTACTATCACAGAAAAAATTCAAAAAATAAATGAGAGCAAAAAGCTTATCGACTCTTTTTGCTCTCATTGTATTTATAAAGTAAGTCCAAAACGTTTCAGTTCGATAAAAATTTTTTCCAAACAGCGGCCTTTTTCAGTGAGGGAATATTCGACGCGCGGCGGTACTTCCGGATAGACTTTTCTATTCACAATTCCCTTTTCCTCTAATTCGCGCAGTCGTAATGAAAGGGTCTTAGGACTAATCGCTTTCATGGATTTTTGCAAATCACTAAACCGCATGGTTCCTTCAATCAGTAGATCTCTGATAATAAGAAAGGTCCACTTCGTTCCAATAACATCAAGCGTTTTAGCGATGGGACAAGGCTGTCCCGGTTCGCCTTTAGTCAATTGAATTTCTATTGTATTCATTACAGCGGCTCCCTTAAATTATTTGCTTATCATTATACCACAAAACTTTCTTAAAAATAGTTATATCCTAAAAGATATCAAGGAAATAAATACTGCTCTGTTATATTAATAAACGCCTGCTTAGCCGGACTTACCCAGTTATTTTTGTTATAAATAAGTTGCGTAAATAACTTAATAGAACAATCCGAGATTGGCAAAATAGCTATTTCTTGTTGCACAGGATAATAAGAAAGACAAATCTCTGGTAGAAGCGTAATGCCTAATCCTTTTACTACCAGATCAAAGATTAAATTCGTACTACCAATTTCTAGTCGCGCCGCAACTGCTAAATTACGCTCTCGCAATATTTCTTCAAAGACCTCGCGATAATTGCAATATTTCTCCGTCAAAATAAACTTTTCGCAAACTATATCTTGTAAAGAAACAGAATGTGTTTTGTAAACCAATGGATGCGCCTTAGAAGCAAGAAATACAATCCTTTCTTCTCTTTCTATAGCCCGGCAAAAATTATGTTCATTAATTTTTTTATCTAAAGTTACTATTACATCAACTTGATTTTGTTGCAGCAATTTTACCAGTTCTAATGTAGTCGCTATCTTGATTATCAAGTCAACTTTAGGATAACGTAATAAAAAAGTCTCAATAATTTCTTGATATATAGTACTGCAAAGCGATTCAACAATGCCTACTTGTAAGACGCCAGTCGGCTCTTGCTGCACAACGAGAGCTTCCTGCGCTTCCATGGCTAGCTTAATAATTTTTTGCGCAAAAGGCAAAAAAGCCTCGCCTTGTTGCGATATATAAACCTTTTTCCCAAACCGATCAAATAACTGAACCCCAAGTTCTTCTTCTAGTTGCTGAATTTGAATCGTAACTGTCGATTGAGAATATCCTAACTGCTGCGCCGCCTGTGAGAAGTTCATTAACTCGGCGACTTTAAGAAAAGTCTTTAGATAATTGTGATTCATAGCTCTCCTTATCAATATAATTCATAAGTTAAATTAAATAAATTCATTTTTATCATATTAGGAAGTTATGATAAAGTAAAGTCAAAGAAATACTTAGGAGGTTTTATTTATGAAGAATACCGAAAAGAATGTAAAAATAGCCGTAGTACAAGCTGCTCCTAGTTTGTTTGATAAACAGAAAACTATCGACAAGGCCATCGAGCTAATAAAAGAAGCCAGCCAGGCCAATGCTAAGTTCATTATATTTCCCGAATCATTTATTCCGGCCTATCCGCGGGGATTTTCTTATGGCTACGTAGTGGGAACGCGAACCATGGAAGGTCGTGAAGACTGGAAACGCTATTATGATAATTCAGTCATGGTACCAAGTATCGACACCGAATCTATCGGAAAAGCCGCTGCTGAAGCCAATGCCTACGTGTGCATGGGCGTAACCGAACGAGATGAATTAAACTGTACTTTATATTGCACATACCTATTCTTCGGCCCTGACGGCAGTTTTTTAGGTAAGCATCGCAAGCTAAAACCGACAGGCACAGAACGCCTGATTTGGGGTGAAGGCCATGGCCATACATTAACAACAATCGATACCCCTTATGGGATAGTAGGTTCGCTCATCTGCTGGGAAAATTATATGCCTTTAGCTCGCGCCGCTATGTATCAAAAAGGAGTATCCATCTATTTAGCGCCAACAGCGGACAGCCGCGAAGAATGGCAATGCACCATGCGGCATATTGCGTTAGAAGGGCGCTGCTTTGTCATTGGCTGTAATCAATATGTAACCAAAGATATGTATCCCACCGATTTTAACTATCAGCATGAACTGGAAAATTATCCAGGAAACTTCTGTCCCGGCGGTAGTTGCATTGTCGACCCATTTGGAAAATACGTTGTCGCTCCTGTCTGGGACAGGGAAGAAATCTTGTATGCCGATTTAAATTTAGACTTAGTTCCTTTAAGCCGCATGGATTTTGATCCAACCGGTCACTATTCTAGACCTGACGTATTAGAATTGATTATTCACGAATAACTCTACGGTTCGTTTATTGTCTCCTTATGAAAGATCCGCTAAACTAGCTTTGTGAGGTGATATGATGAATTGCGAAAAAATTGGTAAATTGATCTATACTCTGCGCAAAGAAAAAAACATGACTCAAAAAGAACTTGCCGATACCATGAATATCAGCGATAAAGCGATTAGCAAATGGGAAAGAGGTCTCGGCTGCCCTGATATTTCCTTGCTGCCTGAGCTATCGAAAATTTTCAATGTAAATATTGAGGAACTTTTATCAGGAAGTATTGCGCTTAACGAATTGAATGGAGGAAACATGAAAAAACTTGCATTTTACGTCTGCCCAAACTGTAATAACCTAGTCACAGCCTCAGGCAACGCCACCGTATCTTGCTGCGGCAAAAAACTAGAAGCGCAAACACCGATAAAGGCGCTGGAAGATCATCGACTCGTTGTCGATACGGTGGAAGATGAATTATATATTACTTCTCCTCATGAAATGAGCAAAGTCCATTATCTTTCCTTTATCGCCTACGTAACTGGCGACAGAGTCTTGCTAGTAAAACAATACCCTGAATGGAATATGCAAGTTCGCTTTGCCAAGCTCGGACACGGCAAACTCTATTTTTACTGCGTGGAACATGGGCTGTACTATCAAGTCATCTAAGGCTCTTCCCAAAGTATTGGATATAGCCAAACAAAAGGACTGTCGCACTAAGCGGGACTTACCATATCTGGTATGAGACCATCTTAGTACGGCAGCCTTTTTATAATAAATTAGAAATTTACAGATTCCATTTGATACAGTATAGTAAATATACAGTCGATTAACACTTCTCTATCTAAAAAATTAAGGTTAGGTGGTAATATGAATAAAACAGACATCTGCGAATTAGCCGCCCACTTCACCGAGACTTCCAAAGACAATTATATCGCTAAAGAAATTGCGCTTTCCCCCAAAGTAATTGGTTTAAAGATGTACGAAAGTCCAATCTTTTCCTTTGGAGCTGCCACGGATCCCTATTTTAGTGAATTGAAAAAAGCCACTGGAATTGGTGAACATTTTCTGCTGCCGCAAGAATGGCTGCCAGAAGGAAAAACAGTTATTTCTTTTTTTCTTCCCTTTACTGAACAAGTAAAAAAAGAAAATAACAAAGATCCGCTTTGGCCGCCAGACGAATGGCTTCATGCCCGCATTGAAGGACAGCTATTCATCAATAAGCTAACCCTACATATTAAATCCACTTTAGAAGCTGCAGGCTATCATAGTATCATTCCTTCACTAGACGAACGTTTTTGGGCAAAAAGATACTTAAACCCAGCTACGCCTCATCCCGAAGCCGCGTTTACGAGTAATTGGTCAGAACGTCATGTCGCTTTCATCTGCGGCCTCGGTACCTTCGGTCTTTCTAAAGGACTCATCACAAGCAAAGGCATCGCCGGAAGATTCAGTAGTTTAATTACTGATTTAGAAATACCGCCTGATTCAAGAACTTATCAGTCTCTCTATGAATACTGCACAAATTGCGGGGCTTGCGCCCGGAAATGCCCGGCCAAGGCAATTTCACTAGAAGAGGGAAAAAATCATGTACTTTGTGCTGCCTTTCTCGATAAAACGACCGAAAAATACGCTCCTCGTTATGGCTGCGGCAAGTGTCAGACAGGCGTACCTTGCGAAAGTAAAATTCCTTATAAAAAAGCATAATGAATCAATCTGACAAAGAAAACTAGCTGACTATACTTTTTTGAGTATAACCAGCTAGTCTTTTTTATTTTACAGTGCGTACTATGACTGCGCAGTTTGATTATGTTTATTGATCGGTATGGTCAAAGGAATTGTAACTAACGCTACAAGCGCTACAACAAATACAGAGATGTTAATGCCAGCTACATCGCTGAAAATTCCATACAGCCAGGGGGAAACTGCGCCAGAAGCAATCGTTGCTGTATAAAATAACGCAAACGCTTGTTTTTGATTTTCTGCTTTCACTAAATCAGGGACGCTACCATAAAGCACAGAAGACGTGCCGTTTAGAGCAATTCCTAAGAGCAAAGAAATTATCATCACAATATGTAAAGAACAATTCAGTATACTTATGATAAAAAATGTAGTTAATATTTCTGTAATAATTACCGATCGCAGCACGCCCACCTTCGTAGCCAAGGTCCCCACAAAGAATTTACCCATGGCCCCGCCAGCAAATACTAGAGAAAATGCGATACCGATTGTCGCCACTTCTGCCCCTTTTTGCTGCATTAAAAAAGGAAAAAAAGTCAGAAATCCCATTCGGGTGCTACTGTCAATAATACCAATCAGTAACAAGGCCCAAAAAGCGTTACTCGCTTTCCACCCACTGAAGCCACTCGCTTGTTTGTCAGATTGCAAATGCCCATTATGAGCAATTAAATTTCTGCTATTTATAAATAGCAGCGCTGCAATCGCTAGGCCCACAATCCCCATAATCTGGCTTGCCGCTTGCCAGCTATATTGACTGACAATGAACGAAACACCACTTGGTAAAACAAGTTTTCCCATATCACCAGCTACATTAAATGTACTTAGCGCAACTCTTCGCTTATTGCTATCATTATATTCGCTAGAGATGATTGATGATGACAAGGGATGCTGTACGCTCGAACCAAGCCCGCCAGCAACTAGCAGCAAACATAAAAATACAAAGGCCGGTGCTAAACCATAAAAAAATACAGAAATACTTGTAACAATAGTTCCGATCAAGAGAGTTCGGGCTTCACCTAGTCGCGAGGCAAGAAAAGTTGACGGTATTTGAAATCCAGCTAGAAACCCAGAAAAAAGCGTTTTTAAAAAACCGACTTCAGCAAAGGTCAATGAAAATTGCGCCTGCCAAATGGGAAAAAAGATATATAACATATCGCTAAAGCCATCGTGAATAAAATGAGCCAAACTGCCTGTCATTAAAGCTTGATTATATTTCCCCTTAATATTCGCTAAAAGTTGCAGCATAAAGAATTACCACCTGTCAGTTAGGTTGCTTGCAAATACTCTAGAAAAGCTGTTCCTTGGTCGGCCTGAGTGGCAATCCTTGTTAACAATAATTGTGTTTCCGCGGTAAAAGTCTTTTCCTTATGAAAGATTATAGAAAAGGTAATCGCAAAATTGGGAACTTGCTGTAATTCGCTTAAAGTACCATCTCGAATTGAATCTGCCACTAGTATCTCTGGTAAAATCCCCGCCCCCAACCCTTTTAATACAGCTTCTTTTACCGCTTCTGAATCACTGTACTCCAAAATAGGCCGGATATTGCGTTCCTGAAATGCACCATCATATATTTTCCGATAAAGACTGCTTTGCCTTAAAGCAACTATTGGATATTGCCAAATATCATTGCCGTACTTTTGCAACAATGCTGTATGAGCAACCCCTTTTAACTTTTGTAGACCTAGATTAAATTGTAAAATTTTGTGATGCGAGACTGTATCATGTACCAAGGCAAAATCAAAGCTATTATTTAATATTCCTTTTATCGTTTCTGGTAAATCGACACAATGCTCAATGCTTACGGCAACATTCGATTTATTATTATGCAATTCTTGCAAAACAGGCGAAAGCATATGCGCTGCTACAGCTGTACCCAGACCAATGCGAATCGTTCTATGGCAAGATATTTCATCTAGAGCAGTTTGCGCTTCCCTGTGAGTCAAGAGCAATTTTTCTGCATAGCCAACTAAACACTTTCCCGCTTCAGTAATATATAATTTTTTCCCAACTCTTTCAAAAAGCAAAACACCAAAATGTTCTTCCAGTGTCTTAATCTGAGCCGTTACGGTAGGCTGGCTAAAATTCATCGTTTCTGCCGCCTGAGTAATATTTTCTATTTTAGCAACGCAAAGAAAAGTTTTTAATAACCGCAAATCCATATTCTAGCACATCCCACAAATTGATCTATTTCAATTGTAGGATATATTGATCTATCTGACAATTCATTTGACCTCCTACTATGCTCCCGTGACTGCTTTCAGTTTACCCTGTTTGCTCGATAAAATGAAATTGAATATAGTAATTGTCTTAATAAAAAATTTCAATTTACTCATTTCAACTCCAGATCCCAGCGTTCTTCTACTAAATCTTTTTTCCACGTAGTACTTGCCACCTGCTCAGTAAGGGTAAAGCCAAAATTTTTATATAAATGCCTAGCCGCACACAACTCTTGAAAAGTCCACAAAAAGACATGACGGAAATTCTTTTGCTTACAGTAATCGATAGCGGTCTTCATTAGCTGACGCCCCAAGCCTGCGCCACGATATTCGGGCTCTAGCAAAAACCATCTTAACTGCGCTTCGTTTTCACCCGTACTAACAATGGCAATAAAACCAATAATTTGTCCATTATCTTCCCCTACCCAAACTTCGCCTTCCGGCTGTTCATCAATATATTTTGTAAGACTATCAAGTACATATTTCTCAAAAGATCCGGTAAGACCATATTCCTTTTCATAAAGAACACAATGCCGATGAGCAATATAGCCAGCCTCGCCATACTTCATGTTTCGTATGATATAAGTCTTTTGCTCTGGTTTATCCAAAAGATTTCTAATGGCTGCCATATGATTGATAAGTTTTTCCTGTTCTTCCTCTGTCAAAGTTTCAAGGATTTTACAGGCTTGTGCTGTCGAATCTTCGTAAAGTTTATGAATGACTTCAAGACCTTTTTCAGTAAGTGATAATAATTGAGCGCGGCCGTCAGTCAGTGATTTCGCTTTAACAAGCAGCTTATCACGGGTAAATCGCAAAAGTATGCGACTTAAATAACCTGAATCAATGTGTAGACCCTTTGCTAAATCGCTGGCAGTGCATTGGCTGGCGCTATCAATTTCAAGCAGTATCCTAGCTTCCGCAAGCGAGTAGGAACTGCCAAGTATGGTTTGATTCATGAGACCACTTAGATTCGTATAAAACCGATTAAATTTTCTAATTTCCTGAGCATATTTTTCAATTTTTTTCATAATCCATCAAGCTTCCTTTATCATATTTAATGATAGAATAGAACAACAAGTTGACTTTGTCAATTAAATATTTGATTTGGTCAATTAATTGTTATTATCACTCATTAGGCTTGACGCCAGTAAGAAGTATGATTTATAATCATTCCAAATAATTCTTGTGTATATACACAGGAAGTGACAGAGGTTACAATATGAAACAGATCAAAGAAGTTTATCCCAAGACGCCAAGTCCCTGTTATTGCCTGAATTTGCGGCGATCTTCAAGAGCTCTTACTCAATTTTACGATGATACATTAAAAGCAAGCGGCCTTACTACCGCCCAAATGTCTCTGCTGAAGCATATCCAACTATCTGAGACTTCTACCATCTCTGAATTAGCTAAAACAGTACGCATTGATCGCACCACCTTGAACCGCAATATGAAACCATTGATTGAGGCCGGATTTATCGCAGTTAAACCAGGCAAAGATATGCGCACTAAGCTCATCGTACTGACCGAATCAGGCCAGACGGCCTTAGCGGAAGGGTTGTCGTTATGGAACGAAGCTCAAGACGCCTTAAAAGAATATATGGGCACAGAGGCTCTTGACAAACTCGTCGAGTTACTATCTAAACTGGAAGCGATCGCACCTTAATTAATGGATCGCAAGTTCACTATTTAAAAGAACAAGGAACATTGACGACACACTTGCCACAAATCTCGCTGCCAGTATCATTCGAATGTTGTGCCGATTCATCCAAATAGGAATTCCCAAGATTTTTATAAAGCTCGGCATTTTTTAAACACACTTGATAACATTTCTTTCTATCATAGCCAGACAAAGTCAAAGCTCCGGATGGACATTTTTTCACACAAATGCCACATGCCCCCTGTTTCTTATATAAACAATACTCCTCATCTAGCGGCTTATCTGGCACTATGTCTAAATTTGTAACTAAGGTGCTATAGCGACCACAGCACCCCTGTTTCGTAATTAACATATTATTGATACCAAAGGTACCTAGTCCCGCTAACCTTGCAATATGGCGGTGCGACCAATTGCTTATTAATTTTTCCCGATCAAAGGTTGCTGCCGCTTTAGAAACTGCCGCATTATAGCCTCTTTGTTTTATATCGCTAATAAGATAACGATTCAATTCTCCCAACATTTTATTGGTTTCTTCATAGGCATAGGCCCACTCTGGAGATGCCGCTTCATGAATTACTTGGTTGGTATTCGCCAGTTCCCGAGTAAAAGGAATGAAATAAGCAATAATAATTGTTGGCTTTTCGATTACTTGATGGGGCATAATATGATTTTGCGAAATAAGCTCTCTTAATTTAAAAAGTTCCGGATGATTGGCATCAGCAAATCCAACTAAAGGGGCACCCCATTCACACGCACCAGCTATTCTCTCCTGATATTTAGAAACATAAGTTTGAATCGTGTTAGTTATTGTTTCTTTTAGATTCATACATTATTTTTAGTAGACAACTGTTTAACATGTATTAAAGCTTAAAAAATAACGGTATTTAACTTCTTTTACATTAAAAA
>URQW01000071.1 GCA_900550105.1 uncultured Pelosinus sp. | reverse complement strand
TTATTTTTAGTAGACAACTGTTTAACATGTATTAAAGCTTAAAAAATAACGGTATTTAACTTCTTTTACATTAAAAACTGTCTACTAAGTCCTCCTTTTATTCTATACTATTAAATTTCCCTTTTTCTACATCAATCACTAATACAAGCTGGCCATATTTATTTTTCTTAAATCCTAAATCTTGGGTTGAATCCACAAACAGCTTTGTAGTTTATTCATATATTTCAACGCATACTTCATCATCAGGATTGAATTGTTCCAATAAATTTATTAAAGCCTTATTCTGCATGGTATCATCCTTTCTGTATACGCCGTTTAAGTCGTTCGTTTTCGTCTTTAATTTCTTCATAACCGACTAACTGGACGATCAGCTTTTTTTTATCTTCCTCTAGCTGCTTAACCCTTTCTCGAAGGGCGGTTATCTTTTCTTCCTGTAACTGTATTTTATCCTTTTTGACAGCTACTACATTATCAAGAGGACTTGACTTTGAGATTGCCCTAAGACTTAGGATACGTTCTTTTAGCAATGCGTTATTATACAAGGTCGCTCTGGCAACGCCCGCCTCTTTGGAAATGGTTTCAAAGTTAATTGGCTGACTTTTGCGCTTCAGCTTATCAATGGCTTTATTAACCTTTTCCATTGTTTTCTTGTTCTTCTGTTCAGCATGAGCCTTGATTCCTGCAATCTGTCTATCCGGCACTTTCTTTGTCATCTAATTGCACCTCCAGACTATCTACCAATGGTTTTAGATATTTATACTTTACATACTGTTTTTGCCGCTCTCGTTCATATCCAAGTTCTTTCAACCGAACTATTTCTTTTTCAAGTAAGTCTAACTCACTTTTAAGTATTGGATAGAACGTAACTTCTGTAATGTAATTTGGGCAGTTGTAAAAGAAGCATCCATCACCATCTGAACAGTTTCCCCGTCTGAAGTCATACAGACATACGCCTGTTGGAAGGGCATTAAAGCTCATAGATTTTGACAGCTTTGAGATTGTTTCATTAATCTCGTTTTCTGTCTTACCATGAAAGAAATCATCCATCTTACCTTTGATTTCTTTCGCCCTAAGCCCTGCGATCTTTGATTTTGGACTTAATATCATGTCGGAGTAGATTTCCTTTACTTCTTCTTCCTCTAATGTAAGATAATGTGCCGTCATTTCAACTGATACATGGGAATATTGCTTCATGATGTGTGCAATAGGAACTTTGCGTTTAACTAACTCTCGTACAAATGTCGCTCGAAACTGATGGGAAGTAAGAGGGTACAAGTTGCCTTTATTATCTTGAATATTCCATTTTCTAACAAAAGGATTAAGCTTCTTTTCTCCGTACATGCCGATTTTATATACAACAACTTTTCCATGAAGTTTTGACGATTTAGTAAGAAAAAGCTCCTTTAATCCGCTTTTTTGTCTTAATGGTTCTGTGGCTTCTGTCATCTCTGTAATTACATCTTTTACAAGATCATTGATAAACACCTTATGAATATTCGGCTCTCCTTTTTCTGTCTTGCCAAGCGTGACTTCCATGTAGTCGTAACCATCAGCAGTTGACTTTACACAGCCTTTTTGAATGGATAAAACTTCATTAATTCGAAGCCCGGTCTGGCTTTGAATGATAATACCTGCCTTTGTCAAAATATCCTTTTCATCATGCAGTGCATGACAGAGTATCTTATCAAAAACATCTTCTGGAATCGGCTTAGTCTTATTGGATTTCTTTGACTTTTTCATATTCCAGAGCTGGTTGGACGTAACACCTTTAAAGAGATTTGTCTGTGGAACATCCCATCCTTTTATTTGACCAATCTTTATGATTTCTTCCACTACACGAGAAATATTAAACCCCGTGCCAACAGCCATTTTCTTTTCATCTTTTATCCATAGATTAAAATTTAGAAACTTCTCTCGCGTGACATCGCTAAAGTTTTCAATTTCGTTCGTAGAGCAGTATTCTATAAAAATCGGTAATGAACTATTGATATAACCCTTTACTGTTACAGGTTTTATCTTACCGAGTTTATAGTATGCATAGTGTTTTACTATCAGTTTCATATCTTCATTTGCGATATATTCAAATTTTAGATACTTGTGGGAATCTTTTATTGTCTTCGTCTTTATGAAAGGTCTTAGATCCCATATGTCATCACTGAATTTGGAACTGCCAATCATGACATTATCAAGGTCTGTATCAGATTCTAAAACTTGTAAATTCAAAACTGTGTTAGATTCTGTCATCCTGTAGTTCCTCCAATCTTTCAATGATGACTTTCAGTACCTCAATGGTAGGTATGAAATGTTCCGCATAGTGTTCACCATATATTGCACCTACTGTAACCTCTCTTTCCAATGAAACAAGGTGGGTTCTGTGTGCTTCCAGGTATTCAGGTGTAGTTATGTAACGCTTGCAAGTATAGCATTTCTGTCGTTTTAGAAGCCTGTCGCATATTTGCCCATCCTTTATAGGTTTAGTACAGTAACCATCACACATACAAGCACCTTTATCTTTATTTGCCTTAAACCATTCCGCCTCTATAGCACTGTCAAAGGCTGATTCATCAAGCTGATTAATGTTACCTATAACCCCTATATCTTTGAAGATTTCAGCCCTTTCTTTGTCCTTTATGTCTGCATAGAAGCGTCTCGTAACAGATGGATCAGCATGACCTAAAACCTGCTGAATAACATTAATATTCGTTCCTTTGGAAAGCATATCTGTCCCAAGTGTTCGCCTAAATTGATGGCTTGTAAGATTATAAAGTTCTCCATTAGCCTCTAAGATATTGTTACGTTCTATAAAGTTGTCAAACCAGTTACTCATACTTTGTATTGTCGGCACAACAACTTTGCCTGCATCTTTACCTGCCGGGCATCTATGAATGAACAAAACATCCTTAATGCTTTCATCTGCTTCCCCTCGAAGTTCCTTTGTAGTCTCAACAAGCTTATCTACTACCATGACACATTCGTTTCTGACAGGCATAGGAGTACGTTTTTGGCGTTTTTTATGGTCGAACCACGTAATTGTATATCCACTGATTAGATGTGGTTTGATACAATCTGTAGTAAGCTTTAACAGGTCGCCAATACGCATTCCTGTGGATTCTAGTATGATAATCCCATACTTCACATACGGATTTTCTTCAGTTTTCAATGCTTCATTTATCTGTGCTAGTATTTTATCTGGAATAAAATCAATCTTTAACTTACGGTTTACACCTGTATATTCATTTCCCGTGAATATTTCCCTGTCTGGTACAGTTTGGGGTTTATGGATCTGACACCAATGAATAATTGACTTTAATGTATCTAACACAACCTTTTGAGAATTATACATTAGAGGTTTTTTCGTCGTATCAGAAACTTTTGTGTGCAGATAAGATATAAAGTTATCTATATCTGTATTACTAATGTCTTTAAACGTGGATATATTTCTTGTTTTTGCAAATTTATTGAAGTGTTTAAATCTATATAAATCAGCATACAACTTACATAATGTTACATTTCCTGTCCTATAATTCTGCCAAATATAATCCTTTGTACAATCTTTGATTTCTTTACTGCTGATATAGGAAAAATCAAACTTAAAATTCCTTTCACAATTTTGTGACTCTTTATCGGTGTCCTTTAGCTTCCATATATCACCTACTGGTCGGTTATTTTTCATTAAAAATACCTCCCATCAGTGAACTCTGCCGCCAATACCTTGAAAGGCTTTCCTCTATGTAAGGATTTGATAGATGAGTGTATTTTTGCGTGGTTGAGATGTATTCATGCCCCATGATAATTCTTGCCACACTTGCATCCATCCCAGACTGAATGAGATTGGAGCAGAAGGTATGTCTCAAATCGTGGAAGTTAAAATAGATGCCAATTTCATCCTGTATCTTTTTTAACTTGTCATAAACAGCACGATAAGTAAGTTGTTTTCCTAGCTGCTTCTGCTGTTCTGACACAAAAATGTAACTATTATCCGCATCCACCAAATTTCTTTCTTCAAAGATAAAGTCATCTATTTCTGCAATCAGTGACATGGGAACGTATAAATTCCTAGTCTTTCCCTTAGACTTAATCTGCTGAAATATACCAATTGGTTTCGACATATCTGGGACAGGAACAGATTCAATTTCTAAGTCTAAAACTTCCTGTATTCTTGCCCCCGTAAGATAAAGTGTCTTATACATCAAAATGTCCCTGCGCTTATTTAGATGACTCAAAAATATTTCCATTTCATCATCGGTTACAAGTCTTACTGCGTGTTGACTTTCTTTTATCTTGAAGATAGACTGCTTTGTCTTATTATCCGATTTCGCATGGTGCAGGATACTTTTAAACATGTTGAACGGTCTATTGACCTCACGCATCAGCATGGGATTGTCTATTTCCTGCATATTAGCTTCATATTGATAAAACATATGAACGGTGCTAAGTATCCGGTTTATAGTCCTGTTCGTTCTTGCACTTTCTTTATAAATAGAAGTAATGTCATTATCACCTTTTCGTAGATAGTCAATAAAATCAGTTATCATAATAGGTGTGACTTTATCGTATTCATATCGGTTCTCGTAAAGAAACTTCCAGAACGTCCTCAAATCATTACCATTCGCCTTAAGCGTATTGATGGCTTTATCTTTCTGCCTTTGGAATTTAAGATAATCATACACTGGTTTAATAATTCTCATATCATCATCTAGTAGAACAATTATCTGCTTCCCCTCATCTTTAATAACATGCAGTTCCATGAAATTTGATCCCCCACATTAACGATATGTATAAGATGTTATAATTCTCTTTTGCACTTGTAATCATAGCACTTACAAAACATATGTTCAACAGGGTTATCTACTAAATAATATTTCATTTACTGTACCTATATAGACATCTACTTCATAGACAGTTGCATATTCTTTTATCCTTATATTTACTAAGCTATCTAATGATATTTATAACTACATACTTCTTATACATTAACTACTAAAGATAACATTAAAATCCTTCTTTCACTTAACTAAGTATTCTGCCTATTTCGCCTATTAGAAAAATATCATTTTTTCTGAGATTCGAAAAGGTTTTGGTCATATTGTTCATAAAAAGCCAGTCCCGAAAAATACAGGACTGGCTTCGAATTTAAATATTTTTTTGAATGACTTTAACCTAGCACAGCCGTTAGCGCAATAATAAAGCTCCAAGATCGCCTACAGATGCTGCCAGTGTTTTGGCTCCTGCCGCTTCTAACTCAGCTCTGTCGCCAAAACCATAGAGCACGCCGATCGCAGCAATCCCCATTTTCTGCGCACCAGCAATGTCATAGAGACGGTCGCCCACCATCACGGCCTGCGCTTTCGCTTCAGGCGGTAACGTTTCCAAAACAGCGGCAATTACATCGGCCTTATGGATCCGACTGCCGTCAAGCTCACTGCCGACAACGGCAGTAAAATAGGAAGTTAAAGAAAAATAGTCAATAATCTGCTTGGCAAAATACGTTGGCTTTGATGTAGCTACATATAGTTTTTTCCCCTTAGCTTGCAATGCTTCTAATAAAACTGGAATGCCAGGATAAACAGCATTTTCATACATTCCCTGTTGGGAAAAATATTCGCGGTAATAGGCGACAGCTTGCTCAGCTTTCGCCTCGCTAAACTGATAGTAAGTACAAAAAGACTCTACTAGCGGCGGCCCCACAAAGGGAATTAAATCATCTAGGTTGGCTACAGAAATTTGAAATTTTTCTAAAGCATAAGCCACCGACTTCGTTATGCCTTCTTTGGAGTCGGTCAATGTTCCATCTAAATCAAAGAAAATATAATCATACATAAAAAGCCCCCTTTCTTTAATACCAGCGCACCGCTAATAGGCCCAAGTATTCTTTTAAAGCTAACGATAAGTTACTGAGTGCATCGGCGTCAGGCCATAGACTACGAAAGTCGAAATGAAGCTGGCGGTTTGTCAGGTAATCCGTCGGAAAAGGCGTTACCGTAATCCCCTGCTTCGTAAACTGGCTGACAGACCGTGGCATATGAAAGGCCGAAGTAACAAGAATCGGCGCCGAAAAACCTCTTGACGCTAATACGTCTTTCGTAAATAAAGCATTTTCTGTTGTATTGATACTGGCATTTTCTAAAATAATCTGATTCTGAGGCACACCAAGCCGTAGCAAAATATCACGAGCTATTTCCGCTTCGCGCCCAGTCGTAGCAAATACGCGCCCGCCTGACACAATAATCGGTACATGAAGCTGTTCATAAAGCTGAACTGCCGTGAGCAGCCGATTGGCTGCATACCCGGATAAGTGACCTTGGGTGGTAAAATTAGGCGTATCAAAGGTAGCCCCGCCGCCTAGCATAATAATTACATCGCCGCGGGGATTATCAGGCGGTATATACTGCGATTCTAGCCCCCTGATAACAGAACCGGAAACTAACGGAGTCGTAGCAAAATAAAAACAGCAGGTTAAGATAGCAATATAATGACGATAAGGAGCTTGCCGCTGATAAAGCCGCAGTGTCAGAAACAGTAGCGCCAAAACAAAAATTCCCGGCGGTAGCAGTACTGTAGTATAGAAAAATTTGATAAAATAGAACATAGCTTCACCTGCTTTATGAACGTCTCTTGTCATCTATCATATCATTAATTGGCGCTATTTACTAAACTTTGTGCAATAAGAAGGGATTCTATGCTTACGTCTTATCAAACAATTCTAACGGTCTGCGAAGCCCAGTATGAAATTCAAAAATCCTTGTTCATTGCCCATGCCGCCCCAGCTCCTAGCGAGGCAGCAGCGCAAGAATACATTCACAGTCTGAAAAAACGCTATTATGACGCTACTCATAACTGCTCAGCCTATTCCATCGGACTTGATGACGAACAGCAAAAAGCAGATGATGACGGTGAACCGTCAGGCACAGCGGGACGACCGATTCTCGAGGTAATTAAGAAAAACAATATGAAAAATATTGTTGTTGTCGTAACCCGTTATTTCGGCGGCATTAAGCTTGGCGCCGGTGGCTTGGTCCGGGCTTACAGCAAAAGTGCCGCTCTTGCCCTGCAGTCAGCCCCAATCACGACCTATATTTTAAGTGAAACCTACAAAATTTACGTAGATTACCTGTATCAAGGCCCGCTGGAAAATCAGTTGTTTCATGCCGCGTTTCCCATTACCGATAAAACCTTTCAAGAACAAGCCTGCTTTTTCGTAAATATTTTGCCGGAACAAAAAGATCGACTGCTGCAGCTTGTCAATGAAAGCACGCGCGGTACAGCCATTTTGGAAGCTTGCGGCAGCGGGTATGTCGAAAAAAGTTGCTAAACTAGTTATTAAACCGGCTGAAAAACTAATAAAAATTAAAAGCTGTTTTGCTAAGAAATTTCTTAACAAAACAGCTTTTTTCTGTATACACCGATCTTTTACAGTTAATCATGATTTTTCAAAAAACCTGCTCGGCGTAACATGCCAGCAAGGGATCGGCCACATAGAGGAATTCGTTGAATTTCCGATTCCTCCACACAGCGAAACCAAATAATAAACAGACCATAGACGAGGGCTCCCACTGCCGAAGACAGCAGCGTAGCAATAACATTATTGCCTAGCTCATGCCACAAAAAGCCGTAAGATAAGTAAATCATGCCTCCCATAAAGAGAGCGGATAGCGTGATCCGTTTTGTATCTTTTAAATTCAAACTACAGCCTGTATAGTGCTGCACATAGGCTAAATTTAAGGAAGCGGCAATCCCCACATCAGCCACTGTAGCCCAAGAGGCGCCTAAAATTCCTAAAGAGGGAATAGCCGTCAACACCCAGTTTAATAAAACTTTAATGGCTGCGGCAATAATCATGTTGATTACGGGAATATAAGTATGACCAAGACCTTGCAATACCCCAGTGGTTACTTGATGAATTCCTAACAAGAACACAGAAACAGCCAAAACTTCTAAGGGACCGCCCACTTTTTCCGTACCATAAAGCATCGTTGATAAAGGATACGCTAGCAGAGCTAATCCAATAAAGCCAGGAATCGTAATTAAGTTGGACAGTCGCATGGCTGAGCGAATTCGTTGTTGAATCTTGGCTGTATCTTTTAGGGTATACGCTTCAGAAATAGCTGGTACAAGGCTAATGGCTAACGAAGCCGTCAAGATCGTCAATAAATTAATCAGGGGAACCGCCATACCTGTTAAGTACCCGAACAATTCGGTCGCCTGCTCTACCGTATAGCCAGCAACCTCTAGCCGCATTGGCACAATCATCAAATCAAGATTGGAAACAATCGGCAGCATAATACTGGCAAAAGACACAGGCAATGCCAAAGTGATGAGCCGTTTCATAATTTGCATACTTGACTGAACCGGTACATCGGCTTGCCGTTCCTGGCCTTGTTGCTGTGACGTTTTTCGATCCATGCGCCAAGAATAGACTAATAAAACAATCAAAGCGGAAAAAGCAGCAGGCGCCGCCCCAAAACTAGCGCCAGCTGCGCCAAATTCAATGCCCCGCGGCAACAGCAAAGAGGCGAAAATGATCATGGTCGCTACCCTGACAAGTTGCTCGATAATCTGGGAAACGGCAGGTGGCGTCATTTGCTGCAACCCTTGAAAATGACCGCGGTAACTAGCCAAAATCGTAACAAAAAAAACAGCCGGCGCCAAGGCCAAAATTGCATAGTAAGCTCTCGCGTCACGGACTATATGAAAATCAATAAGCCACCGAGCGCCAAAATATAACAGGAGACTAAAACAGACGCCTGTCACCACCATGAGTTTTAAGGATGTGTGAAAGACTTTTTTAGCACCTCGATAATCATACAAGGCGAGCCTTTCGGCTGTCATAATGGAAATCGCTGTTGGTACGCCAGCTGACGAAACGCTGAGCGCCAATAAATACAGAGGAAATGCCATCATATAAAGTCCAATGCCTTCGCCGCCAATAACCCGTGATAAGATAAACCAATTAATGGATCCAATAATCTTAACGACGATCCCGGCAATGGTTAAAATTAAGGCCCCTTGCAAAAAAGTATCTTTTTTAGCGGCCGGTTTTTCATGCTGATTTGTTGTCATTATCTTCCCTATCCCATGGTACATTTTCTTAATAAGACTCGATTGTATTCGCCCTTTGCCGTAGGCAATCCTGCTTCTTAGCAAATCCTGCCGACAAAAAAGCAGTAATCTCTGCCTCTTGAATGATAATATTTCCCTTTGGTAAAGTTCCTAACCGAAAATATGGCAAAAGTTTCACAGCACTGATCGGCTCTGCCTGTTCGCGCCAACCTGCCAAATAGGCTAAATAGCCAATAATTGCTTCGCTTGTGACGCCGCGCTGCTTCAGTTCAGCCAACGATACATCGTTATGACGTTTTGATAAACGAACGCCGTCATCGCCGCAAAGCAGCGGTACATGAATAAATTCTGGCGTCTTAAACCCGAGCAAACGATACAAATAAATTTGCCTTGCTGTAGAATCAAGTAAATCAGCGCCTCTAACGACATGACTGATCCCCATAAGTGCATCGTCAATAACGACAGCAAACTGATAGGCAAACACACCATCAGAGCGACGTAAAATAAAATCCCCCACAGAAAGCGCTACATTTTCGGCGATAGCGCCGTAAAGGCCATCGGTAAAACGAATGGTCTCATCAAACACTTGCAGCCGTAGCGCCGGTCTCCGACCACTAGCTAACCGCGCCTGCCGCTCTTGCTCACTCAATGAGCGGCAGGTTCCGCGGTAAATACTATAGGCTTCGCCAACATGGGGCGCCCCTGCCAAAGAATGGAGTTCCTGGCGCGAACAAAAGCAGGGGTAAAGCAGCCCTCGCGCCTGTAATTTTTGCAAATAAAACTGATAAATCGCCTGACGTTCACTTTGTCTGTAAGTATGCTGAGGTTTTTCTTTTCCCGGGCCTTCGTCGTAATCAAGGCCAAGCCAAGCCAAATCAGCAATCAGCTGTTTCGTATACTCTTCCTTGGAACGATCAGGATCTAAATCCTCGATCCGCAAAATCATCCGGCCTGACTGGCTGCGAATATATAGCCAGGAAAGCAGCGCTGTCCACACATTGCCGAGATGCATCGATCCTGTCGGGCTGGGAGCAAAACGACCGCAAGGTGTTATTTTCCGTTCCATGGTGTAGTTGCCGCTGCCTCAATTAAGGCTTTGACATAGTCGGCCGCTAAAAATAGCTCTGTGGTTTCAATAAATTCTTCGGTTGTGTGAACCTTAGACATGCCCACACCGAGAACAACACAAGGTACGCCATAAACATTAAAATAATTGGCATCACTGCCGCCGCCTGTCGCGCCTAGTTTCGGCTCTAAGGCAAGGGCTTTTGCCGCGGTCACGGCAATTTCCACTACGGGAGCATCGTCAGCCAACACGAAAGCGTCATAAGCGCGTTCCACTTTGACCTCAGCCCGACCGCCGCCGGCTTGTGCTACAGTTATAAAAGTTTCTTTCATATGAGCTACTTGTTTAGCCAGTTTTTCGCTGTTGCGACTGCGGGCCTCACATTTGATTTCCACTTGATCAGGAACAATATTTGTTGCTACGCCGCCGCTGATTTTACCAATATTGGCGGTTGTCTCCGCGTCAATCCGGCCTTGTTCGATGGCGGCAAGAGCTTTTCCTGCCAAAACAATGGCATTAAGACCGGATTCTGGCGCCAAACCAGCATGGGCCGTCTTACCATAGATAGTAACATCAATCTGATCCTGCCCTGGAGCTGCCGTAATAATTTCGCCTACGGGGCCGCCGCCATCTAGAGCATAGCCAAAATCAGCTTTCGCTAACAGCGTTTTGTCAATATGGCGCGCGCCTTTCAATCCGCCTTCTTCGGCGACAGTGAAAACAATCAAAACATCGCCATGGTCAAGCTTTGCTTCTTGCAACGAACGTAGCCCCTCTAAGATCGCCGCTACGCCAGCTTTATCATCAGACCCTAAAATGGTATTGCCAGCCGAACGAATTACGCCGTCAGCTAAGACTGGTTCAATGCCGCTACAAGGCTCTACACAGTCAAGGTGAGCAGTGAGCATCACTGTTGGCACGCCTTGTTTCGTACCGGGAAGCAAAGCAATCACATTGCCTGTATTGCCGCCAAACTGTTCGCCTGCTTGATCTTCCGTCACCGTACAGCCTAAAGCTTTTAACTTTTCTGTTACAAAGTCAGCCGCCTGACGTTCCTTCCCCGTCGAACAAGGGAGTTTGACTAAATCAAAAAACTCCTGCAACATTCTGTCTTTATTCATAAAATCGTCTCCTTTGTCCTAGCCAAACCCCAATTAACTATTTAGATTTTTCGCCAAAGCATCTAATTCCTTCGACATGGCGCTCGCTTGTTCAATCGCCGTGGCTGTATTTGTAATCGCTTCAGCGACCTGGCTAATCACTTGTTCAATATTGTGAATCTGACCTTGCATCTGCGCGCTATCATTTTGAATGGCTGCAATAATTTCATTAATTTTTTTCGTGGAATCGGCGCTTCCCTGCGCCAGTTTGCGAATTTCTTCCGCCACAACGCCAAAACCGCGGCCTTGTTCGCCGACTCGCGCGGCTTCTATGGCAGCGTTCAATCCCAGCAAATTTGTCTGGCCCGCTAAATTACGAATTACGCTGATAACATGGTCCGTTTCCTTAACCCTCGCAGCAGAAGACTCCGAAGCACTGACTAAATTATGACTTACAGCCGCAATTTCTTCCGATTGCGCTGAAATTTCCTGCGTCGTACTTGCTAATTTTAACATGCTAGCATTTAAAGAGTCAGCTATTTTCTGCAAACTTTCCTGCTTATCAACGCAATGTTGCGTACTTACTGCGCCGATGAGTTGCTGCGCTTCATTATAAAGAGGAATCGCCACAGCAATATAAGGTACGCCAAAAAGTTCTGGTCCAAAGCGTCTGACGATCTGTTTTCTTTCTTTCATAGCCACATCAACACAGCTTCCCGGACGCACTGCATCACCTGGTTTCACGCCATGATTCAAAGCCTTGCCCGCTTTATAAAAAACATATTTTTCTTTGTCTGTAAGACTTACACTCACGTCATCTAAGGATAAATCGCTAAAGAGGTTAAGCACATATCGAAAATGTTCAAAAATATCTTCGTTGCTTGCCATAAAATACCGTCCTCCTTTTCTCTTGACTTAAAAGTTTTCGACTTCACGTAAAGATTTCCCTGCTCTAAAGCCCAGAAAGCCGAAAGAGTTTCCGACAAAATCGGCCTTATTACATTGTATTCTTCTTTTATCTTTGCTATAGTGTTAACCAATACGACTTTTCTTCTGAAATAAAATGCAAGGATAGTGAATCACAGTGAAAATCAGGTTACAAACGATTGCTTTTTGCTTGGCTAGCTTGGCCTTCCTGAGTGCTTGGCTGCCGTCGGCTGAAGCTGCGGAATCAACTACTTCATCAAGTTCGACAACAGCACCAACTTATATCGTCAATGGCGAAAAGGCTGACGCCGATCCCCAGCTTCCCTACGAAGATCTAAAAAAGATTGAATCCTACAGTCCTTGGTACAATCGCTATACCGATTATACTGGCGGCTACATGATCTGTTTTCCCCGCGACATGCAAATTGATGCCAGTCTATCTGCGGTGCGAACCACCTTTTCCAATGCGACGACGCAAATTGAAGTTTACGCCGATAAATTAGACGGAGATCCGCAATCTGGCGCCGCCTACTTGACCGACAGCAATAAATTTGCGGAAAATCAAAATGATCATGGTATTTTAGCTGACAGCCGCTTTGCTTTAAACGGTTTTCAAGTCCGCTTGCTAAAATGGACGCGCCACCGCTTAAAAACCGTCACGGAAGATAAAAATAACTATGTAAGCATCGAGCTCGTCAAAAACAACCGCGACGCCTTTACCGTACTTATAAAATCAAGCGAGCCTATTGTAAATGAAATGCAGATTTTAAATAGCTTTCAAACCGTTGCTAAAAAGGGAATCGCCGGAGTATATCAACACTATAAACCGACGCCAAAAACACCAGTTAATGAAGAAACAAAGCAATTTGCCAAAAAGTATCTGGCCGATAGCAGCCCGCAGCGTTGGGGCATGTATGAGGCCAATGCGCCCGAAGAATTTGGCTATTTAACAGGCTTAGAGGAAGAACTGCGTTACTCCTTTCCTGTATTAATCCGCTATCAAACTTTTGATGAAACCTTTCCCGTGAAATCCCTGCAAAACGCCTATGATCACAAAAAGATCATTGAGCTATCGTTGCAGACCTTTCATTATAACGATGACAACTCAAGCGTGCTCTATGAAATTTTAGACGGCCGCTATGATGATTATTTTAATACTTACGCCCAATCTGTAAAAAAATTCGGCCATCCGATCCTGTTACGCCTCGACAATGAAATGAATGGCCGTTGGTGCCCTTACTCAAGCTTTTTCTTCAGTAAGGATCCTGAGTTATTTAAACTCGTCTGGCGTCATATTCACGATATTTTTACCAAAAATGGCGTAAATAATGTCTTGTGGGTCTGGAATCCTAATGACGAATCCTTCCCCAAAGCAAACTGGAACAACTATTTAAATTATTATCCCGGCGACGCTTATGTCGACGTGGTAGGTTTAACAGGCTACAATACAGGAACGTCCCTGCCTGGCGAAAAATGGCGCGAGTTTAATACAATTTATCGTCCCTTGTA
>URQW01000070.1 GCA_900550105.1 uncultured Pelosinus sp. | reverse complement strand
TAATATTACTGACCTGGGTCAGCATATTTTTTGATTCATAACTGACCGAGGTCAATATTGCGATGCTTTTATTTTCAAACTATGAGGAGGATATCCATGCTAAGAAATAAACTTCGTTTTAGAAACGGGATCATCATATTGATTCTAATCTTACTTGTCAGTACGATTGTTTGGCGAATTTATAATGTCCAGCAGCAAGCTGTTATTATGAATCAGCCGCTAGCAGTAACTACATCAGAGGCAAGAAAGATACAAAAGTCAAATATTCTACCTTTAACTGGCACAGTAGAGGGGATTACTTCTGCTATGATTAGTAGCCGTTTTGCTGGGAAAATTAATCAGATCTTGGTTGAAGATGGGCAAGCCGTCTTGAAAGGAACTATGCTTTTACAACTAGATACAGTCGAGCTGGCTAATGCAGTTCGGATTGCACAAAACAATGTCCGGCAAACTGAGGCCAGCTTAAATACAGCTCAGGCTGATTATGAACGATATAGAACTCTCTATACCCAAAATGCTGTGACGAAGCAACAACTTGAAACAGCAGAAGCTCGTTTAATCGCTAGTCGCAGTGAAGTCGATAACGCCTATGCGAATTTGAATAATGCGCAAAAGCAAATGGAAGACGGTAGTATCATTAGTCCTGTGACGGGGGTAATTGCTAATAAAGCCGTTACCATTGGTCAGGTTGTATCACCAGGCAATGCTCTTCTAACGGTAGAACAAATTGACCAGGTCTATGTAGTAGTAAATATTGAGCAAAAAGATATTGCTGTAGCGAAACCAGGCGTTCCTGTAACTATTACAGTAGATGCCTATCCGAATCAGACTTTTACCGGAACGATAGCGATCATCAATCCAGTAGCAGGCAGTGAAAGTCGTATGTTTCGAGTGAAAATTAAGGCAGATAACCCGAATCAGTTATTAAAGCCTGGTATGTTTGCACAAATCGCCTTAATTGCAGGTGAGCCGCAGGCTGTTCTTGTAGTGCCGCGAATGGCGGTTATAGCGCAAAAAGGGTTGAATTATGTTTATGTGGCAGTCGATGGTCAAGCAAAAAAAACATTGGTAGAAATAGGCGAATTAATTGGTGAGCAAATTGAAATCAAAGCAGGTCTTCAGGCCGGTATGCCTGTAGTCGTCAATAACTTAGATAAAATCAAAGCTGGCGATACCTTGTTAGTGAAGGAGGCAGCTAGTCCATGAGTTTACCGGAAATTAGTATTAAACGCCCGGTTTTTGCCACAGTAATCCTCTTGGCGCTTATTTTATTAGGCGCTGTTAGTTATTTTCGCATGAATGTAGATGAAATGCCTGATACAAGTCTACCCTATGTATCAGTTATGATTACCTATGAAGGGGCGCAGCCAGAACAAGTTGACGCGCAAATAACGCAAAAAGTAGAAGAGGCAGTGGGGGAAGCCAAAGGCGTAAAACATATTCGTTCTACTTCGCGTGAGGGCGAAGCCGAAATTGGCGTGGAATTTAATCTGGAGATTGATCCGGCCAGTGCGATTCAAGATGTTAGAGATAAAATCAGCGCGATTCGTAGTGAACTGCCTGACAAGATTAAAGAGCCAGTTATTGCCCGTTTTGATATGAAAGCGGCTCCCGTTGTTGCGGTTGCACTTACGAGTGAAACAGCCAATAGTCGCGAATTAAGTGTTTTTGTCGACGACGTAATAAAACCTCGCTTGCAAAAGATTGCTGGTATTGGTCAACTGAAGATATCAGGTCGTCAACAACGAGAAATTCAGTTGTTGCTAGATCAGGAGAAAATGACTTCTTTCGCGCTTTCTATACCGGAGATTACGGAACGGTTACAGCAGGAAAACCTTGATGTTCCTGCCGGAAAACTCAGTGCAAGTAAGCAGGAATTATCAGTACGTACAGCAGGCAACTTCAAAAATCCGCAGGATTTTCTAAATGTTGTCGTCGGTATCAGAAATGGCTCCCCCATCTATTATCGGCAAATTGGGACTGTTAAGGATACCATCAAAGACATTGAGACGATTGCCCGTTACGACAATCAACCGGCGATTGGTCTAGAAATAGGCAAACAATCTGGCGCTAATGCCGTAAAGGTTGGGAATGAAGTAAAAGCTGAATTACAAAAAATTCAAAAGAACTTGCCAACGGGTATGGTATTGCATCTCGTTCGTGATGATGCTCAACGGGTTGAGGACTCTATTCATGAAGTGTGGTTTGATCTTATAATGGGCGGATTTTTCGCCGTATTCGTCGTACTGTGGTTCCTTGGCGATTGGCGGAGTACGTTTATTAGCGCGATAGCGATTCCTGTTTCGATTGTAGCGACTTTTTTCTTTATGAAACTCGCTGGTTTTTCTATTAATAGTATGTCCTTGTTAGGATTGTCCCTATCTGTGGGGCTGCTTATTGATGATGCCATTGTAGTTATTGAAAATATTATTCGTCATAGGCAAATGGGAAAGAGTGCTATTCAAGCTGCTGCCGAAGGAACTAAGGAAATCTCTTTGGCAGTTATGGCCACCACTTTTACTGTAGTTGCTGTTTTTTTACCTGTCGGCTTTATGTCCGGTGCAGTGGGACAATTTTTTAAAGAATTTGGCCTAACGATTGCTATGGCTGTATTAGTATCTCTTTTTATTTCTTTTACACTGACGCCGATGATGGCAGCCTTATATCTACCAGTAGGACAGCAGCATACTTCAGGTCGTCTGAAAGCTTGGTGGCTAAAGTGGAATGGTTGGTTCGACTGCTTAGCTGAGGCTTATTCAGTGGTGCTGAAAACACTGCTTTACAAGCAACGAAAAAAAGTATTGCTAGGTGCAATGACCTTATTTCTATTCAGCATGATGTTGGTCCCGTATCTTGGATCTTCATTCTTTCCTGTGACCGACCAAGCGCAGTTTACCGTAAAAATAAAAATGCAGGAAGGGCCTACGTTGCCAGAGTTAGCCAATACTCTCAACAAAATGATCGAGGAGCTTCGGACTATTCCTGAAATTCGACATGTTTATGGTATATCGACTAAGGAAGAACAGAGCTTGTTTATAACTTTGGTTCCGAAAAATGAGCGACACGGGAGTCAAGCGGAGATGATCAATGAAGTACGTCAAAGACTCAATCGTATTTCTGGCATCAGAGTGGATATTGAGCAAGGCGATGGTAAACCTGTTGCGATTTCTGTGACTGGCGACTCTGTAGAAAAGCTGAGTGAAATTGCTGCTCGGTTACAGAAAAAAATCGAAAATATAGCCGGGGTGCAAGATGTGGTTTCGAGCCATCGTCCTGGTAAGCCCAATTTAAATGTTTCTATTAAATCACAGCAAGCCAGTGATTTGTCTGTTTCCACTGCTACTATTGGTACGAGTTTGCAAACACTACTAGGCGGGGCTGTTATTGGAAAATACAGCGATAGTGAAGAGCGGATTGATATTCGTGCGCGGTTGACAGCGATGGATCGCAGTCAACCAGGCAATTTGAGCCATATCTATGTTCTCAGTGAAAAAACAAAAGCTGATGGACAAAAAATGCTGATTCCTTTGTCTCAGGTTGCCGAGTGGAAATACACGACAAGTCCTGCTGAAATTAATCGTTATGATCGGCAAAAAGAAATTCGTCTGACTGCCAATTTAGAGAAAACGACTCTCGGTGAATTTAATAATCAGCTGGATAGTGATATACAAGATATGCCACTTCCTGTGGGATATCAGATCGGTGCTGTTGGCGAATCCGATGATATGGATGAGTCTTTTTCTAGTATGGGAATTGCGTTAACACTGGCGATTGCCTTTATCTTTATGATTTTGGCGGCGCAGTTTGAAAGCTACAGCGAACCCTTGGCGATTATGCTATCTTTGCCTTTAGCCATCATTGGCGCTTTGCTTGGCTTATTTTTATCTGGCAGTGATCTTAGCATGATTTCAGCAATTGGGATTATGATGCTTTTGGGGCTCGTTACCAAAAATGCTATTCTCCTCATTGATTTTGCGAAGCACCATATCGAAAAGGGGAATTCCTGTAATGAATCTTTAGTAGCTGCCGGACGTATCAGGTTGCGTCCGATACTCATGACTAGTGTAGCTATGATTTTTGGTATGCTTCCGATCGCTTTGGGCGTTGGTCCCGGCGCGGAAGCTCGCGCCCCAATGGCGCATGCCATCATTGGCGGTCTGATTACATCAACGCTACTTACTTTGTTTGTTGTTCCTGTCGTTTATTCGCTGTTTCATGATTGGAAGTTGCGAGATTCGTGAAGATGATAGAAAGAGGGATTGAACTATGAAAAAGAATATTTTTGATGAAATTATTTTAAGCGAAGTGAGACGAGAAGAGTTTGCTGAAGTAGAAAAAGTGATCTATCATACCCTTGAGTCTACCTTACTCAATGAAAAGATGCTGGCGGTACTAGGGGAAGACGCTGAAACTATGTTGACGGAAGAAGAGGACAAGCTTTTGGCAGCAGACTTTTTGGGCAGTCATGGTGTAGCTTATAAAATTACTCATAATCAGGATGTCATTGGCGGAGTTTTTATCACTTTTAATCATGTCAGTCATAGCGGTGAATTAGTGCTTTTTGGACTTCAGCCGGATTATCAAGGTAAGGGAATTGGACAACGGGTTTGGCACTATATTGAAGACTTTTACTCAAACATTGAGCTTTGGGAGTTGGTAACACCGACAGCAGCTTTACTGAATATTGATTTTTACATTAATAAATGCGGCTTTCATATTGTGGAATTTATGAAAGCTACAGAATCCTTTAAATGGAGTTTCTTTAAATTTGAGAAAAGGCGTAAATGGAAACCCAAGATCAGTCAAAGTTTTTAAAAATATCTAGAATTTATACTGTAGATTTGATCCAAATAACTCAGAAAAGCGGGAATAATCATTGCCGGTTAGGTATTTTGTCCTATTATAAAATATATAGGAGGGTTTAAAAAGAATATGTCGAAACTTAAAAGAATATTATTTGGAAATTTTAGCAATTAATTTTAGATATTAGATAATTAATATAGGGTATTAGGGGAATTTATGAATAATCGCATAATAAATCATTTATCTTATGAGGCAACATTAAAAAATTTATTGGAATATGATGAAAAGCATACAAATGAATTATGCGATAGTCTCAAATTCCCTAAATTAGTTTCTACCCGGTTTATTGCTCTAAGAAAAAACGTTGAAATTGGATTTGTCGCTAGTAATTTAACAAAATGGGAACAGCAAAATATTGATAAATATGGTAAGAATCATATTTATCAAGAATATTATCCCGCAATATCTGATTTAGCGAAAAAAATTAGTATTCCTCGCAAAGTGGAATTTTACGGGTGTAATATCGACTATTATTACTTGTTTCCACCAACTTTTTATAAGAACATGATTTATAGTTTTTTTGGTATCTTCTTTGCAAAACCTATTTTTAAAAAGTTTCATTCCCACCAAAATTCATTAGAATTAAAGCTTACCGGCGAAGTTTCGGCATTTTTTAGTAGACAAAATAGGTATGGCCCCGAGCATATTTCAGTTGCTATCTTAGATAATCAATTTATTACTATTATGATTTCAGGTTTACTGACACCTTTTTTTGAATACATGATACATACAGATAGCGAAGAAGCTTGTTTCATTGAAAATATGCTTGTTTTACAAGCGAAAACCATTTTAGAACAGATTCTTAATAAGTATTTTAATACAGCTATAGACAATCCATTTATTTATTTTGATAAAAAAGCAGATAAATTGATTATATTATCACATCTATCACAAGAAGAATGGGTAAAATTTTTAGATGCAATGTCCGTTTAATTTAAAAGCTATATTTTTAAGAAATATTTTACGATATATTTTAAGAAATATAGTGTAAATTATGCTTGCATTGTATTTAGACGTAGTCTTGTGTTTTTAGTTTCATAGTTTTTTTCATAGCAAGTTAAGCAGAACGTTAGATGCGAAGCTGTTTAATATACGCTTGTACTTTTATGTGCAAGCGTATATTTTTTTGTAAATTTATTAAAGATTTTTTTTGGAGCGAGAGGAGTGCTATGAATTCGCCGCTATGATGGAATCGAAAACGTAAACCAAAAATAATTAAAAGGAGAGAATGGAACTAATGAATTTTCTAACTAATTTAAAAGTGAGGATGAAATTAAGTTTTTTAATTGCTATTGCTTTTGTATCTTTGGGAATTGTAGGGATTACCGGTTACTATTATTTACAGCAAGCCAGTAAAGATATAGCAATTATGTATGAGAAGCGATTGATTCCTGTACGGCTTTCCGTAGAAATAGCCTCTTTTATAAGAACTGCCAATGGCAATGTATTAGAGCTAATGCTAACGACCGATGAAGCTAAAAATCGTGAGTTGAAAAAATCAATTGATGGTCGCGCCGATGCTATTAACAAGAATATGGCGAGTATAGAACAGATGCATTTTGATCCAAAATCCGATGAATTGTTTGCTAAAGTCAAGGAGGCTCAACAAAAATATCGTGTAACTAGAGAGCCTATTATCGAACTAAGTATGCAAAATAAAAATGCTGAGGCCTATGCCCTGTATGTAACGACTTTAGAGCCGCGAGCTAATGAATACATTAGCGCTATGCGCGATTATACTTTATATATTCAAGATTTGGCGGATAAGATGAATACAAATGTTCAAGCGGCTGAGGCTAGATCAATACAGTTGTTAATTGGCATCATTGTGCTTGCGTTTATTATCCTTGGTGTGAGTGGCTGGCTAATCGGTCGAATGATTGCAAATCCGTTACAATTGATGGTAGCCTTTTGCAGTGAATTAGCTAGTGGTGATTTTCGTGAAAAAATTCGTAAAGTCAGTAGAAAAGATGAAATTGGTCAAGTTGCCGATGCTTTGGCTAGCATGCGCAGTAGCCTTCGTCAGGTTTTAAAACAAGTTAACGACTCGGCGGAGCAAGTGGCGGCATCGTCAGAAGAATTAACCGCTAGTGCGGATCAGTCAGCCCAAGGAGTTACTCAAGTGGCTAGTTCAATTGCTAGTGTAGCATCTGGTGCAGAAAAACAATTAAAGGCTGTGGATGCAACTTTTTCTGTGGCAGAACAAATGTCTGCAGGGATTCAACAGGTTGCTGCCAGTGCGAATCAAGTAGCTGGCAGTACTTCACGAGCCGTAGAATCGGCGAAAGAAGGAACTAAATCAGTTGAGAAAGCGGTTAATCAAATGGTACATATTGAAGAGACCGTTAACCATTCAGCGCGAGTCGTAGCAAAGCTAGGCGAAAGATCCAAGGAAATCGGGCAAATTGTTGATACAATAGCCGGAATTGCTGGGCAAACTAACCTGTTGGCGTTAAACGCTGCGATTGAAGCAGCGAGAGCTGGTGAACAAGGGAGAGGGTTTGCCGTCGTTGCGGAAGAGGTTCGAAAATTAGCAGAACAATCACAGGAAGCAGCAAAACAGATTGCTGATTTAATTGGAGAAATTCAGGGGGATACCGATACAGCTGTACTCGCGATGACCGAAGGTACTCGCGAGGTTAAGGTCGGTTCCGAGGTTGTTACTACTGCTGGGGAGGCCTTTAAAGAAATCGCAAAAATGGTAGCAGATGCTGCTTCAGAAGTAAAAGATATTTCGGCTGCGATGCAACAGATGGCTGGTGGCAGTCAACAAATTGTTGCAGCAATGAAAGAAATTGATGGATATAGCAAAACTGCCGTTGGACAATCCCAGTCAGTATCGGCAGCAACAGAAGAACAATCCGCATCGATGGAGGAAATTGCCGCTTCAAGTCAGAATCTTGCGAAGCTGGCGCAAGATCTCCAAGCAACTGTGGTACGATTCCAGATTTAGCGGTCGATACTGCGAAATTTCTCATAGTTTCTCAAAAAAATTATCATTTCTCAAATTATAGTGATAAATAAGGGGACGAATTAATGGTTTTTCGCACTTCTTTCCTTGGCATGAATTTTGCATTAATCATTTGATAAGCAAGCTTCATAAATGGAAGGTGAGAAAATTGAATCAAACTATGAATTTTGTAGAAAATCCCCTGTGGAATTCTTTTGTTAAAGCTTTGAAAAATGAAGTGGTGCCGGCAGTAGGATGTACGGAGCCTATTTCGTTGGCGTTAGCCGCTGCTATTGGCGCTCGGCGGTTAAACCAGCCGGTTGAGCGAATTGAAGCGAAGGTTTCCGCTAATTTACTAAAAAACGGCATGGGCGTTACGGTACCAGGAACAGGAACGGCCGGTTTATTAATTGCTGCTGCTGTAGGTGCTTTGGGTGGTGATCCTGAAGCAAAATTAGAAGTATTAAAAAGCCTTACACCAGAGCAAGTCACAGCCGGAAAAGCGATGGTAGCGCATAATCAAGTTCAAATTTCGGTGGCCGATGTTCCTAATATCCTTTACTCTGAGGCAAAACTATTTCATGGCGACCAATGGGTAAAAGTATGCATTGCTGATACACATACGAACGTGGTGAGAATTGAAGAAAATGGCGAGGTTGTGTTTGAGGCGTCTGCCGATAAAGACCAAAATAAGGAAAGCTCTTATTCATTAAGCGGCGTTCGGGCTCAAGATGTTTTTGAATTTGCTTTAACAGCTCCCTTAACGATGATTGATTTTATTTGTGAAGCGGCTAGTTTAAATGAGTCTTTGTCCAAGGAAGGGATGAAAGGCGGCTATGGTTTGCGTATTGGCGCTACTATGCAGAGAAACATTGAAAAAGGTTTGATGGACAATAGTCTGTTAACAAAGATTCTTGTGCGTACAGCAGCGGCATCTGATGCGAGAATGGGCGGAGCTGCATTACCAGCTATGACGAATTCGGGATCAGGCAACCAGGGAATTGCGGCAACTATGCCTGTCGTGGTAGTGGCTGAGCATGTAGGCGCTAACCGTGAGAAACTCACGCGGGCTTTGATTTTGTCTCACTTGATGGCTATTTATATTCATGATAAATTGCCTACCCTTTCGGCCCTGTGTGCTGTAACGACGGCATCCATGGGAGCTGCAGCTGGTATGGCGTGGCTATTAGATGGCAACTTTGATAGTGTTAGTATGGCCATTTCTAATATGATTGGCGATGTGTCTGGGATGATTTGTGACGGAGCTTCTAATAGTTGTGCAATGAAAGTTTCCACTTCAGCTACTGCTGCCTATAAAGCCGTACTCCTGGCGTTAGAGGGTACGCGGGTTACTAGTAGTGATGGCATTGTTGCTGAAGATGTGGATCAATCTATTGCCAATCTAGGTCAATTAGCTTCGCAAGGAATGGTTCAGACTGATGGGCAGATTTTAAAAATTATGTTAAACAAGCAAGTCAATTAAGGGATAGACAAAAGGAGGGTTTGGCGATTGCCGAACTCTCTTTTTATTTTAGGATGCTATTGTAAAAACACGATTCTTTTATCGTGAAAGCTGTAAATTATAGCTTTCAAAAAAAAAATTCCATTATATAATAAGGATAGAGAGTGAATTTTGCAGAAAGAGTACTTTTTTTGTCAAGGAGATGGTATTGTTAGATATTGCTATCTGATTCTCATTTTGCTATAATGCTCAATATTCCATGTCGTTACTGTGACTCATACTATGAAGAAAGCATGAAGAAAAAGTCTGGCTGCGGGACATATTATAAGCACACAGTAGGAATTGGTCTTTGAACACGACTTAGGCTGTAAAAGAGCAGGTTTTATAATCAGGAGGCTTATAATTGAATGATACGGGAATTACGCAGGATACTTATAGGTAAACCACTTCATAATCAGGAGTTGGCTCACGAAAGGCTGCCGAAATGGAAAGCGCTTTCGATTTTTTCATCAGATGCTTTATCATCTGTTGCCTATGGTCCCGAGCAGATTATGCTTATGTTAGTGTCAGTACCTGGGATTATTGCTTATGGGTACATGGCGCCGATCGCATTATCTATCTTACTATTACTGGGAATCGTTGCTTTATCTTATGTTCAAGTTGCCAAAGCGAATCCGACAGGCGGTGGCGCTTATGCAGTTGCTAAGAAGAATTTGGGAGAAATGCCTGCGCTGATTGTAGCAGGATCGGTTTTTTCCGATTATGTACTGACGGCTGCGGTGAGTGTTTCAGCAGGTACGGCAGCCATTGTTTCCGCTTTTCCATTTCTGTCTGAACACATAGTAGGACTTGATTTATTTGTCTTATTTGGTCTTTTAATGTTAGTGAATTTGCGCGGTGTTCGGGAATCATCCAATGCTTTTGTTGTGCCTACTTACGCTTTCTTGGCAGGTGTAACTGTTTTGATCTTAGTTGGTACCTGGAAAGCGTTTACTGGCGACATGTTTGTTCTACCGCCTGAATCGGCCGCAAAGCAGCAGCTTGATTTTGGCATGATTTTGCTTATTTTACGAGCTTTCGCTAATGGCTGTAGTTCTATGACGGGGATTGAGGCTATTGCTGATAGTGTACCTATGTTTAAAGCGCCGGAATCGAAAAATGCATCGGTTACGACATACTGGATGGCAAGTATTCTTGGTTTTATGTTTATTGGTATTACTTATTTAATTATGCAAAATCACATTTTACCAATTCCTGAAGTGACAGCCATGTCACAGTTAGCAGAAAGTATTTTTGGCCGGTCTTATATTTACTTTTATATTCAAATTACTACTATGCTAGTTCTTTATTTGGCTGCTAATACAGCGTATAATGGATTGCCTATTCTTCTTTCGATTATTGCGAAGGATGGATACATGCCGCGATACTTAGCTACTAGAGGTGAAAGACTTACTTTTTCCAATGGCATCGTGCTACTAACCATAGCGGCAGCATTATTAATTGTTGTTTTTCACGGGAATACAGATCAACTTATTTCGCTTTATGCTATCGGCGTTTTTATTTCTTTTACGATTGCTCAAACGAGCATGGTTGTTCATTGGTTTAGGGAAAGAGGCAGTGCTTGGCAAATTCGGGCTTTTTTGAATGGTTTAGGCGCGATTACGACAGGGCTCGTCGTTGTTATTATTACTGTTACTAAGTTTATTCATGGTGCTTGGTTAATTTTATTATTTATTCCCATGATGATTTATTTGTTTAAGAAAATTAAGGCTCATTATAATAGTATTGCAGATCAATTGCACTTGCCAGAAGCCTGCTATGAGGAAGGGCCGACTGTTTTTCCTAAAGGAAAACATATTGTCATTGTCCCTGTTTCATCACCAACGCGCGTTGTGTATGAATCCATTAAATATGCAAAAATGATTGGCGACAATATTATAGCAGTTCATATTTCAGGCGATATAGAGATGCAAAAGAAGATCAAGGAAAAGTGGCGTAAATGGAACCCTGGCGTGGAACTCATCACGATTCATTCGCCCTATCGGCTGTTGATGCGGCCGTTGCTTCGCTTTATTGATAAGGTGGAAAGTAAGAAAGAGCCTGACGATTATATTACGGTCTTAATTCCTGAATTTGAAACGCGAAAATCTTGGCATCGTCTCTTGCATAATCAAACAGGATTGATTTTACGCAATATGCTTGTTTGGCGTCAAAACGTAATCGTTACAACCGTTCCATTTCATTTAAAAGAATAGTTTTTTTAATAAAGCTCTTTGGCCTAATGCCAAAGAGCTTTTGCTATTTCTGTCATTTTTTTGTCACAAATTTACTTTAAACTAAAATTGATAAAAATGATTCGTTATATTTAGGAGGGACAGACGATGCAGAGAAAAGGAATTCTTTTGTCGATCATGATGCTTTGCATGGTAGTTTTGACCGGCACTGCCTTTGCCTGGACAGGAAAAGCGGATGTAGATGCTTGGGGTAAGCCAGTGCAATTTTATTCTGGTGGCCCCGAAGGATACTATATTTGGCAAGATGACAGAGGCTTTCATCTTTGGACGATGACAAGACCGGGAGAAAGGCACGTATTTACTGGTATGATTCGCACTGACGGTGATTTTTTACATGTAAGAGGTCATAATTTAGAACGTGGCGATTATTATGACGTTACGGAAAATGGTAAGAACCATTTTTGGTTTGATTTTTCGAATCGAAATGGTGATGAACGCATAAGCTTTGGAAATTCCGAAAGAATGAATAGTAATAAAAAAATTCGCTTTCGGCTTGATACCGACAGCCAGTCCGATGGATTGAACTTTAAAGTGCAAAATGCTCAATATGTTGATTTTGAATTGTTTGAAGATGGTAAGCCAATTTCTCATAAACTAATTCGAATTGGCGAGATCGGTTGGCACCCTTACGCAAACCATTTCCACTTAGAGCAATAAAAATAATTAATTAATAAAGATAATTGTTATCAATTGCAAAAATGTGTGGTATAATAGAAAAAAGAGAATTTTGAAGGAGGTTGTAGATTATGGAAATGACCTCATTGTATATTGCAACTTTACTTTTAGGCGCTTATTCTGGATTTCGCATTTTTGCTTGGAATCAAGTAAAGTCTGAAACAAAACCTGTTTTTTGGACGTCTGAACTTCTTAATATTGCCGAGGTTTGTAAGCGGTCGCCAGGATCTCCTTGTTGGCCTGCTGGAAAACTGACAAGAAATAGGACATCTTTTTAAAATCAAGACGATGATGAAAGCACTTCTTTAGGCTCATAGAGCTGTCAAGAAGTGCTTTTTTATTTATCTGATACTATATAAACTTTTCACGATGAGACTTTTGTTTTATAGTAAAGGAAAGTCTTGTTATGGTTGATTGGAAGGATGAGTATGACAAAGAAGGAAAGCGTGAATTTTTGGACTGTGCCGCAATTAGCAAACTTAGAGTTACTTCATGCAACTTATGTACAGCAGAATTTTTCCAAACATTTTCATGATGGTTTTGCTTTTGGTGTCATTGAGCAAGGAGCGTTACGATTTTCTTATCATGGTGAAAGTCTAGTTGCGGCTAGTGGCTGTATTAATTTGGCTAATCCCGGCGAAGCTCATGACGGGTTTGCTGCAACAGAAGCGGGCTGGACTTATCGCATGTTCTATTTGCAGCCGAAGCTTTTAGAACAAGCTGTCTATGATTTGTCAGGAAAAATCAATACACTTCCTTTTTTTGCAGCGGGAGTTATTGAAGATCCTTATTTAGCTATGTTTATAAGAAAGTTCCATTTCTTGTTGGAAAAGTCTGCTCTAACATTTTTAGAACAGGATTCACTATTGCTTATTATGCTAACAGAATTTATCTCTCGTTATGGTAGAGAGACAGTTCCGGTAAGACGGTTAGGGAAAGAAATGCCTAGAATTCGTTTAGTTCGAGAGTATATTGAGGAGAATTATCAAAGAAACTTTTCGTTGCAGGAGTTAGCCTCACTAGTACAGATTAGTCCTTTTTATTTAATTCGTTTATTCAAGGCGGCGATTGGGTTGCCGCCACATCTATATCTTAAACAAGTGCGAATTCGACGAGCTAAAGAACTTCTTGCTAGTGGTTTATCTTTAGCTTCTATTGCGCAGGCGATGGGGTTTACCGATCAAAGTCATTTTTCACGACAGTTTAAGGAGCTTATGGGTATTACTCCTAAAAATTATAGCAAGATCATACAAGAAAAATCCCCTGGATTATTTACAATAAAGTAAAAGGCTTATTTGGTTTTGGCCGATATAAATAGGGGGTTAGTATTATGGTAATTGCTACAGATGCTTGGAGAAAAGATTATAGTGGGTCCATGATGGCGGTTTTAGTAGTAGAAAACTTGATAAATATATCTTTCTGTGAGGCTTTAGAACAGAAAAAACAAGAGATAGAATCAGAGCTACGGGCTCTATTTCAGTCAACGGAGGCTATTCGCGAGCATTTTCCGATTCCTATTTACAGCGACTACTATAAGAGATATAAAAAAACGTATCATGTTATGAAGCAAATCGAATCAATTGCTTTAAAAGCGAAAAAGATACCTTCTGTAGCCGCGACAGTAGAAGCTATGTTTATGGCAGAAGTAAAAAATGGACTTTTAACGGCTGGGCATGACTATGGAGCCCTGAGTTTTCCTTTAATATTAGATGTGGCTAAAGGTGAAGAAAGCTACTTCGGGATTGGCGGAAAAGAACACAGGACAAAGCCTGGTGATATGATGCTTTCTGATCAGAAAGGAATTATATCTTCTA
>URQW01000069.1 GCA_900550105.1 uncultured Pelosinus sp. | reverse complement strand
GCAGATACGCTAGATAGGCTGATGACACTGGATATTAGCGCCAGAGGTATTATTGGCAAGCTGTATGAAGCGGCGCGAGAAAAAGCTGGAGAACCTTTGACATTAGCAGCTGCCAAATTCTTACAAACGCACGTTAAACCAAAGGATTTCGTTATGATTGCGACAGGATTTATTGATCAGCCTGTGGCAGCTCCCGGATTTGCTGAATCTGATGGACCTGCTGGCGCAGTTGCTCTAGCCAAGGCTGTTCGTACAGTCTTAAATGGGTTGCCAATTATTTTAGTTGACGAATGTTCAGTTGAGCAGGTTAAGCAGGTTGCGCAGGCGGCAGGCTTTCATTGTCTTGCACCAGAACAACTTGTGCATTCTGTGGAACGACAGAAACTGATGACTGTAGCTGTTTTGCCTTTCCCATTAGGAGAGGAAGCTGGTAAAGTAAAAGCAACAGAACTTTTGGATACTTACAAACCGGCAGCTTGTATTGCCATTGAACGTGGCGGTATGAATGAACAAGGCAAGGGTCATAACATGATTGGCTTTGATACTGGCTCTACCATGGCGTTTCTTGATCTTTTATTTGCCCAAGCGTATGACCGTTCTATTCCTACTATGGGGATTGGTGATGGCGGGAACGAGATCGGTATGGGAAATATTAAGGCGGCTGTACAGCAGCATGTCCCTTATGGCACGCAGTGCCAGTGCGGTTGCGGCGGCGGGATCGCAGCAGCTACGCCAGTGAGTCTCTTAGTTACTGCAGCAATTTCTAACTGGGGCGCCTATGCCATCTGCGATATGCTTTCTGTATTGGCTGACGCGCCAAAAGGATTGTGCCAACCGGAACAGGAACAGCGCGTCATTGAAGCAGGCGCCGCAGTAGGTTTGCATGATGCTATTTATGGATCGGTTGCCCCGAGCGTAGATGGTTGCTATGTAGATGTTCATCATGCGATTGTTCGGATGATGCAAGAAGTTGTAGCACAGGCACAGATGCGTTATTAATAGTTTCTCAACGTATGCAAGAGCGAATAAGGCTAAAGGAGCTTGATAATTATGGAAGATTATGCACAAATGAGTCCGCAAGCTGTCAGAGCACTGATTCGGAAAAATCAGCTAGTCATTCCCACTGCGGGAATGGCGAAGGGGTATAATCAGGCTAATTTGGCGATTTTGCCGAAAGAGCTGGCTTTTGACTTTTTACTATTTTGTCAGAGAAATCCCAAGCCCTGCCCAATTCTTGACGTGACGGAAGTGGGGTCTTCGATTCCTCGTTTGGTAGCGCCTGATGGTGACATTATGACCGATATTCCTAAGTATCGGGTCTATAAAAAAGGCATTTTGGTTGATGAGCCGTTGGACCTCAAAGAATATTGGCGTGATGATCTTGTGGCTTTTCTGATCGGTTGCAGTTTTTCTTTTGAATCAGCCCTGCTTGATGCTGGCGTACCTGTACGCCATATTGAAGAAAATTGCAATGTGCCTATGTACATTACCAATGTGGAATGTACGCCAGCTGGCGTTTTTTCTGGTCCGACAGTTATGTCGATGCGGCCAATTCCTGAATCACTTGTCGTTAAAGCTGTTCAAGTGACCTCTCGTTTTCCTTCCGTTCATGGCGCGCCGCTTCACATTGGTTCGCCTGAAAGCATTGGTATTAAAGATATTAACAAACCTGATTTTGGCGATGCTGTTCCTATCCGGCCAGGTGAAGTTCCTGTATTTTGGGCTTGTGGTGTCACGCCGCAGGCAGTGGGCATGAAAGTCAAGCCAGATCTGATGATTACGCATGCTCCTGGTCATATGTTTATTACCAATAAAAAAGATGTTGATTATGCGGTTTTGTAAGAAAAATAAAATTTTTGTCAAATCCTACGAAAGTCCGAGGAAAATCCTATGAAAAGGCTCTGCGAAAAGCAGGCCTTTTTTTAGTGTTTAGCGAACCATATAGAAATGGCTTTTATTTTTAGGCAAGAACGGGATTATGTACCTTAGATGTGGAGGCTTATGAAGGAGGGAGATATTTTTGTCTTCAATGGAACAAAAAACGTTTCACTTTTGTCCCTTTTGCGGTGAAACGCTCAATATTTCCGCAACATGTCGATTTTGTCCCTACTGTGGAAAACGTCTAAAAGAAAAGGTACCCAAAACAAGAAAAAGAACAAAGGAAGATACAGGTGTCGCCGATAAGGCGGAAGCCCCGGTTATGCAAACGTCGCCTGCGACTGATATAGTTGAAGTGCTAGATACTTTAGCCATTTCGGCGAAGACAGCTAAAGTGGTAGAGGCTTCCGCAAATGTAGAGTCGGTTGATAAAGTGGTGGCGGCTCCCCTAGTTGCAGAGAAGACAGCTAAAGCTGCTAAAGCGGCAGAAACTCCAGTAGCTCCAGTAGCTCCAGCAAAGGTTGCTAAAGCGGTAGCGACTCCCATAGTTGTAGAGAAGACGGCTAAAGCGGCAGAAGCTCCTGCAGTAACGAACGATATGCTCGCCAGAGCAAAGGGCAACATCCAAGAACCTTCTAAGCGTGCTGAACTTGCCGCTGCTGTTCAACCTGTGGCTGATGAATGTACCCTTGTTTTGAAATATTGTCCCGATAAAGAGAAATTATTGCGTAAATTAGAGTTGTTGTTGCGACGCGACCGATTTGCTATACGTCTTGCTGTTGATATGGCTCCAGCTGTGCTGATGTATAAAAACAAACTGGAAGATGTATTACCTGTAGCTGACGCCTGTCGTGAAGTGGGGGCTTTAACTGCTGTAGTTATTGGTCCTTTTTCTTTGCAAAGCGATTTTCCCCCAGCGGCGCTTGCCTATTTAAGTGAAGAAGAACATGCTATGGTAAAGAAAGCGCCTGCTGCTTTATGGGCTGGCGAGCAAATTTCTCACTTTGCCGGTGCTGTGGATAATAGTGGTGAGCAAGGAATTTTAGCTTTGTCAGAACAAAATTTAATTTTCTTTGCCTTTCCTCAAAATGATTTTATATTGCGCATGATTGCTTTAGAAACTCTTGATACGGCGCAACTAGTAGAGCGACCTGAAGGGATGCGCCTTGTAATTCGTCAAAAACGTAAAAATACCGAAGAAGTATATGAACCAATCCATACGAAAGCTTTTCTTGCTTTAGACAAGGCACTACAGGCTATTTTGCAACGGGCTAATTATTTAAAATAAAAACAGGCTGCCCTAGATAGGTTTATCCTATTTTCGAGCAGCCTGTTTTATTATCATTCTCTCGGAGCGCCAAAAGTCAGATTCGGTTCGATGAAGTCAGGCGGTGCAATCGTTATGTATTCAGTTTGACCATTGTTGCGGACCTGAAAGCTTAATGTTCCATGTTTTTGTTTATCGGCATCGAGAACTACTACTTGAAAATTAATCAGTGCGCCTTTTTCTGTGGTAATTTCCACACGGCCTTTCCCTTTTCCTGGAGCTATAAGCGGCTGGGTCTGTTCTTGGCGCTTCGTATCGCCAATACCCCAAGTCAAGTTTACGGCGGCGGCTTTACCAAAATCACTACTATCCTTTGTTAAATAAGTTGTGTTCCAAAAAACATCAGCTTGGTCAACTTTTACATCAATGCGCATCGTGGCTGTTGGCGCTGCTTCGGCAAAGGTTGTTGTCGGTATAGACAGCAAGGCAAAGCAGGCGAGAAATACCGATAAAATAGTTTGAGTCAGTAACTTCATAGTAAACCTCCATCAAAATGATTTTATAGTTCTAGTAATTCGGGTCAAAACGAGGAAAACCCTTTTTATGGCTTGGTCGGAGCGGGGGACGCTGGAGCAGTTGCAGTTGCATCAGATGGCTCTACTGGCGAGTCTTTGTCGTCTAGGGGATATGTAAGCTCATAAAGAAAGGGATGCGGCACAGGACGATTTTTCGTTCGATCATAGGCAGGATAGAATTGCCACTGTTTTATGGCGGCTTTAGCCGCTTCATCAAGTTCTTTGATGCCTGATGAGGTTTGTATTGCTACGTAGGTCGGTTGACCTGTTTCAGAAATCATGATGATGAGTTTCATTTTAAAGGCGGGCAGTTCCGCAAGCTTTTTTTCGGGATAGCGGGGATTTACAATTGTCTTGAGACGGGGAGGCGTGATTACCCGTTGCTCAATCGTGAGATCGCGAATTGGCGCCTTCGGCGGCGTTTTTTCAAACGCAACGGTAGCGGATTCTTGAGGTGGCTGCGGCGGTGGTGGGGCGCTAGGCGCTTCTGGCACGGGCTTTGCTGATTCTAATGGTGAATCAGAAGCGTCATCAGGGGTGTCTGATGGCGCGATATCCATTTCTAAGGCTGACTGTTTTGTTGTATCGACAATTTGTAGTTCCTGTTCCGCTGAATCATCAGGTAAAAAAAACAAGCAAAAGAGAATCAGGTGAAACATGAGCGAGAAGAATAGAGCCTTATGCCAGGGCGATAAAGAATGGAGGAAATTTTTCATTTTTTACCCTCGGTAGCAAAGGACACTTTTTTTACGCCGATCTGTTTGAGTTCGTCAAGCAGGGCGATGACGCGGCCGTACTCTACGGCTTGATCAGCTCGCAAAATAAAGGGGGCGTCAGGATGCAGCATTAATTCACGGCCAACCGCTTCCGACAAGGCTTTTTCAGCGATTTCTTGTTTATTAAGATGGATTTTTCCAGTGGCATCGATTACGATGATGACAGGCTGATCAGGTATTTGCTTGGCCGCTGTTGCTGCCGCTGGCAGCGTAATTGGGATCATTCTTTGCTCATTCATGTATAAGGTACTCATCATAAAGAAGACTAAGAGAAAGAAAATAATATCAATCATGGGGATGATCATGAGGCGCGGGCTTCGTTCAATTCGTAAATTACGCAGTTTCATGGAGATTCCCCTTATTGGCAGCATCCACAATGAGCGAAGCAATTTCTTCAGTATCAGTAATCAATTGATCAAGTTGCTGCGCAAAGAAACTATGAGCGATCAAAGCGATAATCGCAATACATAGACCTGTGGCTGTGGCGATCAACGCTTCGCCGACGCCGCCGCTGATGGCCGCTGTTTGGCCGCTTTGAATGGTAAGGACGCTGAAGGTATTAATCATGCCTGTTACTGTGCCGAGAAGCCCCAAGAGCGGCGACAAGGTAACGATCAGATCTAGGTAGTTTAGACGATTACGCAACTTAGCGGCCCAGTGCGCCGCGCTACTTTCTAAAGAATGTTCAAGACCTTCTGGTTTAGCGCCAACGGCAAGATAAGAAAGTCCTGCGGCTGCTACCAACGAAGGAACTCCCGGGAAAGCCTTACAGGTATCCTGCGCTCTTAGCCAATCACCTGCCGCTAAGAGCGGAGTGAGCACTTCGGTAAACTTCGGCATAGCTGTCTTGGCCTGGCGATAGAAAAACAGGCGTTCGATTACAATGGCTAGCAAGAAAACAGAACAAAAAAGCAGGGGAATCATAACGATTCCGCCTTTTTCCAACATGAGAAAAAATTGTTGCATGGGGTCACCTCATTACAGAATTTAGATTCGTTTATTTCCCATACTTTCTGGATGGATTACAAAAATCCTGCTTTGATTCTATTCTGTTCAAGCTGCCATGATTAGGGTAAAATAGAAGAGAGTCCTTTTGCCAAATTATTTTGGCGAAAGCTTAGAGGAGAGTGTCAATGAATCGTTTTACAGAATGGGATTTACCGGCTTCGCTTGTCGAAGCCTTAACAGAGAAAGAAATTACGGAACCGACGGAAATTCAGAAAAAATTAATTCCGCTACTGTTGGCAGGGAACAATGCGATTGGTCAGGCGCCGACCGGAACGGGGAAAACGCTGGCTTATTTGCTGCCACTGCTAGCAAGATTGGAGACTTCTGATCAAAAGGATCAGGCTTTGATTGTAGCTCCGACCTATGAGTTAGCGTCGCAGATCCAGCAGGTGGCGCTTGAGCTGTTGCAAAAAGCCGGTTTAGCCATAAAGACTGCTTTATTAATTGGTAGTGGCAATAAGGCGCGGCAGATCGAAAAGCTTAAGGAAAAACCGCAGCTGTTAGTGGGGACAAGCGTCCGTTTGCTAGAATTGATTGCAGCAAGAAAAATCCAAGGACAAAATATCAGAATGATCGTTTGTGACGAAGCAGATCGGCTGTTGAGTAAGGAGCAGCAAGATACTACCGAGAAAATTATTCGTTCGGCCTTCAAGGATTGTCAAGTTGTGTTCTGCTCGGCCACTTTTGCTGGTAAGAGTTTAGAGGCGGCGAAGCAGCTAAAAGAAGCAGTTGAAATTGTCCAGACGACAGAGAGACCAAGTCTGCCTCAGTCGATTGTTCATAAATATATGATTGTAGCGCAGCGCGATAAATTTTCGCTGTTACGGCGGTTGCTGCAAGAAGAGCAGCTCCAGCAAGCATTGGTATTTGCTGATAATCCGGTGTTATTACAGGAATTTACGGAAAAGTTACAGTTCCATCAAGTGGCTGTAGCTGGTCTTTACGGCGCTAAGGATAAAGTGGCGCGCAAGCAGGCGGTGGCTGATTTCCGCAAGGGCAAGCTCAAGGTTTTAGCTGCTTCTGATGTTGCGGCAAGGGGCCTTGATTTTCCCGCCGTCAGTCATGTATTTCAATTGGATTTTCCTGATACGCCTCATGTCTATTTACATCGGGCTGGCCGCACAGGCAGGCAGGGACGAGTTGGCGTTGTTATTTCGCTAGTTACGCCAGGCGAAGCAGAAAAGCTAAAAGAGACGGCTAAAAAACTACAAATTGAGCTTACAGAGCAAAAAGTGAAACAAGGGCGCCCCAAAGACAGCAAGAAAGGAGCGAAACATGGAAAAGTTTAAGCAATTAGGAATTGAAGAAGATTTACTCGTGTCGCTGGAACGTCAAAAAGTGACCGAGCCTACCCAAATTCAAAGCCAAGCGATTCCACCGCTATTGGCGGGTCGTGATGTGATTGCGCAGGCTCAGACTGGTACGGGAAAAACCTTTGCCTTTTTGCTGCCGCTATTGCAGAAAGTCAATCCTCGTCTCGGTCACCCTCAGGCGCTTGTTTTGGCGCCGACGCGCGAGTTGGCTCTGCAGGTGAGCCGGGAAGCTCAAAAGATCGCTGAAAGCCGGGGCATCAAGGTTTTGTCCATTTACGGCGGCGTGGATACGCAAAAGCAAAAAAATCAATTGGCTGCAAAGGCGCAGGTTCTTGTAGGAACGCCAGGCCGTATTTTAGACCATTGGCGACGGGAACAAGTACAGTTGCGCGGTGTTCGCTATCTCGTACTTGATGAGGCGGATACGATGCTTAGCATGGGCTTTATGGAGGAAGTAGAGCTGATTTTCGCTGAGACATCTGAGAAAAAACAGACTTCGCTTTTTTCGGCTACTTTGCCGGATCTTGTCAGAGGGCTTGCTAAGCAATATTTAAAGGATCCCTTATCGATTGTTGTAGCTACGCCGACCGTGACTTTACCGGAAATTGATCAGCAGCTTGTGCTAGTCAATAACGATAACAAAGGTGCGCTGGTTGTTTCGTTGCTGCAAAAACACCGCCCTTATCTGGCAATCGTCTTTTGTTTGACCAAGCAGCGTTCCCAAGAAGCGGCACTTTATTTGGCATCAGTAGGGATTGAATGTGAGGAACTAAACGGTGACCTATCGCAAAATAAGCGAGAGCAAGTTATGAAGCGGTTCCGCGCCGCTAAATTTCAAGTGTTGGTAGCTACAGATTTAGCAGCACGCGGTCTCGATGTAGAAGGCGTTACTCATATCTACAACTACGATATTCCTCATGACAGCGATACGTATATTCATCGAATCGGTCGAACTGGCCGGGCTGGTGAGAAGGGGCTGGCCGTAACTTTTGCTACGGCGCGTGATCGGCAGTATGTCGCCATGATTGAAAAAGCCATTGGGAAAAAACTGCCGGTCATTGATGCGAGCGGCGAGGTCAAAGTAAGCCGACCGAAGCAATCGGCAGAAAGAAAAATAGGCAAAGTAAAAACGACACCAGCGAGTGAAGGCAAACAATTCTTTGCGCCGAAAGGTGCGGAAAAATATAAAAAGATAAAGAAAGAGCATGGCGGCAAGAATTCTCGTAGCCGTCGTAAGCCAAAAGAAACAACATCATCAGGCAAGTAAAAAAAGGAGGCTGAAGGAAATGGATCAAGCGGAAAAAATGTTGCAAGTAAAAACCTGGGCACTAGTTGGTGCAACGGATAATCAATCAAAATTTGGTTATAAGATCTTTAAATTCATGATTGATCGAGGGTTTACTGTATATCCGGTGAATCCCGGCGTAACAGAAGTATATGGGCATAAATGCTATGGAACACTGGAGGAATTGCCAGTGAAGCCAGAAGCTGTCGATTTTGTTGTGCCAGCTAGAGTCGGCGAGCAAGTCGTGCGTGATTGTGCAAAACTCGGCATTCAAAATGTTTGGCTACAGCCGGGAGCCGATGCTCCCTCGGTTGTAAAACTTGCCGAGGAGTTAGGTCTTACCGTCGTAACGGATTGCGTAATGGTTCGTTTCGGCGGGCCCCATTGATTAATCCAATATATAAATACAAATGTATTTTATAAATGGATTTAAATTTTATTCAAATATGAGACCGGTTAAGCGGAATTTTACCGTTGATTTATCAAGAACATGGATAAATCAACGGTTTTTTTCTGCATGTTAGCTATAAAAATACAATATACATACTTGAAAAGTTTACAATATTACACTATGATATAAGAAGCTTTTAAAATAAAGCAAACAGACATCCTTTAATAACGGAGAAAATCTGTTTTGCCGACAAAGGCTAAGCCCTTTGGGGGAGGATTATTTTATATTGATAAGAAAGGCAGGTTGGAGAATGTGAATAAGAAGGGCTTGCCGCCTAAACAGGGGCTATATAATCCCGAATATGAACACGATGCTTGCGGGATTGGCGTAGTAGCAAATATAAAAGGTAAAAAATCAAATGCCATTTTGCATCAAGCATTGACGGTGCTTTGTAATATGGAGCATCGCGGTGGTCAGGGAGCTGACACGAATACGGGGGATGGTGCTGGCGTACTGTTGCAGATTCCCCATAAACTATTTCAGCATGAATGCAGCTTTTTAAATATTGAATTGCCGCCAAGCGGTTCTTATGGCGTCGGAATGCTGTTTTTGCCCCCTGAGGCGAATGCGAGAAAAATTTGCGAAGAAAAACTGGAGCAGATTATTGCCGAGCAAGGACAGATTCTGCTAGGCTGGCGCACTGTTCCTTGCGATTCTTCGGTGATTGGTGAATCGGCCCGTCTAGTTCAGCCAAGTATTCGCCAAGTTTTTATCGCACCAGATCTGCGTACGCTAGAAGCGATGAAACAAGACGAAAAAGCTTTTGAGAGGAAGCTCTATATTATTCGTAAGCGCGCTGAAAATGAAATTCGCCGCAGTTCTTTAGACGGCGCTGAATATTTTTATTTTTCCAGTCTGTCAGCTGCAACCATTGTTTATAAAGGCATGGTGACGCCGAAACAGCTTGATGAGTTTTTTATTGACTTGCAGCATCCGATGGTAGAAACGGCTGTAGCCATGGTTCATTCTCGCTTTAGTACGAATACGTTTCCTAGCTGGGAGCGCGCCCATCCTTATCGCTATATCATGCATAACGGCGAGATTAATACACGGCGAGGCAATTTAAACTGGATGCATGCCAGACAGGCGCTCTGCAAATCGCCGCTCTTTGGCGATGATATGAAGAAGATTTTGCCAGTGATTGATGAGTCGGGCAGCGACTCTGGTATGTTTGATAACTGTCTGGAATTTTTGACAATGGCTGGCCGTTCGCTGCCACACGCTGCGATGATGATGGTTCCCGAGCCGTGGGCGAAACATGAGAGCATGAGTGATGAGAAGAAAGCTTTTTTTGAATATCATGGCTGTATGATGGAGCCGTGGGACGGCCCGGCAGCCGTGGCTTTTACGGATGGCAAACTGGTTGGGGCGGTTTTAGATCGAAACGGATTGCGTCCGGCTAGATATTATGTTACGAAAGATGACATGATTGTTTTAGCGTCTGAGGTTGGCGTCGTACAGATTGCACCTGAGAAGATTGCTGTAAAAGAACGGCTGCGTCCGGGGAAAATGCTGCTTGTTGATCTTGAAGCTGGGAGGATCGTTGCTGACGAAGAGATTAAAAACCGCATTGTGAATGCTCATCCCTATCAGCAGTGGCTTGATGAAAATATGCTAAGTCTGGAAGATTTACCGGATGCACCGCAGGAATCGACGATTGACTATCCGACAGTAGTGTTGCAGCAGGCTTTTGGCTATACGTTTGAAGAATTAGGCAAATTATTTCGGCCTTTGGCTAAAGACGGCATTGATCCAATTGGCGCGATGGGAACGGATACGCCTTTGGCTGTTTTATCAGAAAAGCCACAACTTTTATATAACTACTTTAAGCAACTTTTTGCGCAAGTGACGAATCCGCCCATTGACGGTTTGCGCGAAGAGATAGTTACAGCTACTGGCACCGCGATCGGGCCAGAACATAATCTGATTGATCCTCAGCCGGAAAGCTGTCGTCAGATTCGGGTGGAAACTCCCATATTAACCAATCAGGAGCTCGGAAAAATTCGCTATATTAAAGAATCAGGTTTTGAAACCGTTACGATACCCATGGTTTTTCCGGTGAAAGAAGGCGGCGCTGGTTTACAGCGGGCCTTAGAAAAAATTTGTTCTCTCTCTGATGACTATATTGAAGAAGGCAAAAATCTACTCATTCTTTCTGACCGTATGGTAGATGAAAATTATGCGCCTATTCCGGCGTTACTCGCCGTAGCCACACTGCAGCATCATATGGTACGGCAGGAAACACGGCTAAAGGCCAGTATGATCGTAGAAACTGGCGAACCGCGGGAGGTTCATCATTTTGCTCTGCTTCTGGGGTATGGCGCCAGTGGTGTGAATCCTTATCTTGCCTTTGATACGATTGAAGATCTAATCAACCGTAACTTCCTCTCCGGTATTTCCTTAGAAGATGCGATGCATAATTATTGCAAAGGGATTACGAAAGGGATTGTTAAAGTCTTATCGAAAATGGGCATATCCACAATCGCCAGCTATCGCGGCGCACAAATTTTTGAATCGATTGGCATCAGTCAGGCCGTGATTGATGAATACTTTACGGATACACCAAGCTCGCTTGGCGGTATTGGCCTAGACGAAATTGCCCAAGAAGCGGCTTTACGTCATGAACGGGCCTTTTCCACACAAAATGGCCGCGATGCCACTTTAGACAGCGGTTCCAACTATCAGTGGCGCTCGAATGGCGAAGAACATTTGTATAATCCGGAAACGATTACTCTGTTGCAGCAAGCCTGCCGCAAAGACGATTACAACCTCTTTAAGGAGTATGCTGCTAAGATTGATGAACATACGGCAGGGCTTACGCTGCGCGGTATGATGGCCTTTAAAAAAGTTAGAAAGGCAATTCCTTTAGCGGAAGTAGAGTCAGTAGAAAGTATTTGTAAGCGCTTTAAAACAGGCGCTATGAGTTATGGCTCTTTAAGTCAGGAAGCCCATGAATGTCTGGCGATCGCCATGAATCGCATCGGCGGCAAGAGCAATACGGGCGAAGGCGGTGAATCATCAGCGCGGTTTGTGCCTGATGCGAACGGCGATAGCCGTTGCAGCGCGATTAAACAAGTCGCTTCCGGTCGTTTTGGCGTAACAAGCCATTATCTAGCTCATGCTGACGAGATTCAGATTAAAATGGCGCAGGGGGCAAAACCGGGAGAAGGGGGCCAGCTGCCTGGCCGGAAAGTCTATCCCTGGATTGCGGAAGTGCGTGGTACAACAGCTGGTGTTGGACTAATTTCCCCGCCGCCGCATCATGATATTTATTCCATTGAAGATTTGGCAGAGCTCATTCATGATTTGAAAAACGCCAATCCGAAAGCAAGGATTAATGTAAAGCTCGTTGCTGAATCAGGTGTTGGTACGATTGCCGCCGGTGTGGCAAAAGCCCGGGCTGATGTGGTTCTAATCAGCGGCTACGATGGCGGAACTGGTGCATCGCCGCGCACCAGCATTCGCCATACAGGCCTTCCTTGGGAAATCGGCCTTGCTGAGACGCACCAGACGCTATTATTAAATAATCTGCGTGATCGTATAACAGTGGAAACAGACGGTAAGCTTATGACTGGTCGCGACGTAGCTGTTGCCGCTCTCTTGGGCGCCGAGGAATTTGGCTTTGCCACAGCGCCGCTGGTAGTCATGGGCTGTGTAATGATGCGGGTTTGCAATCTTGATACTTGTCCAGTCGGGGTAGCGACGCAAAATCCTAAGCTGAGACAGAATTTTACGGGAAAGCCGGAGTATGTAGTTAGCTTCATGCGTTTTATTGCCAGCCAGCTCAGAGAAATCATGGCAGAGCTCGGTTTTAAAACGATAAATGATATGATTGGGCATACAGAAGTTTTAGAACAAAATCAAGCAATTGCCCATTGGAAAGCGAAAACCGTTGATCTTTCACCGCTCTTTTATCAGCCAGCCAATGAGAGCAATTCCACTTTGTATTGTTCGAAAGTCCAAGATCATAATTTAGAAAAGGCCATGGATCTTCGTTTGTTGAAGGAGCTCTGTGATCCGGCAATTGAAACAGGCGAGAAAGTGGCAGTTAGTCTGCCGATCAAAAATACCGATCGCGTTGTTGGCACGTTGCTAGGCAATGCCATTACTCAGCGTTACGGTGAACAAGGCTTGCCGGAAGACACGATCTATTTGAAATTTACTGGCTCAGCCGGCCAAAGTTTCGGCGCTTTTGCCCCCAAAGGCATGACGCTCGCCCTAGAAGGCGACTCTAACGATCATGTCGGCAAGGGCCTTTCTGGTGGCAAAATTATTGTCTATCCGCCTGCGAATGCTTCGTTTGCGGCAGAACAGAATATTATTATTGGCAATGTAGCTTTATATGGCGCTACTTCAGGTGAGGCCTATATTCGCGGTGTAGCTGGCGAACGTTTCTGTGTCAGAAATAGCGGCGTGAATGCTGTTGTTGAAGGTGTCGGCGAGCATGGTTGTGAGTATATGACAGGTGGTCGCGTGGTCATTTTAGGGAAAACCGGACGCAACTTTGCCGCAGGCATGTCCGGCGGAATCGCTTACGTCTATGATCCAGAAGGGACCTTCTCTATTGCCGTAAATCAAGAAATGGTGCTCTTAGAGCGGCTCGATGATGATGAAGAAGTACTGTTAGTGAAACAGCTTTTAGAAAATCATATTGCTTATACGAATAGCGAAGTGGCCAAACGGCTTATGACCAACTGGTATCAATCGCAGCGCTATTTTGTCCGGGTTATTCCGAAAGACTATAAACGGATTCTCGAGGGGATTCGCCGTTTCCGCAAAAAGGGTATTTCCCCAGAGTCGGCGGTTATGCGGGCTTTTGAAGAAAATATACAAGATAAGTCAAGGGTCAGCGGTAACTAAGCCGATCTGATGAAGGGAGTGTCTTTGATGGGAAAGCCTACAGGCTTTATGGAATATAGCGCTTGTCTGCCGGCAGATCGACAGCCGCAGGAAAGAATCCGTGATTGGCGGGAATTTCATCTGGCGATGCAAGGCGAGGAACTGCAAGTTCAGGCCAGTCGCTGCATGGAGTGCGGAACACCCTTTTGCCATACAGGCATGATGATTGGCGGCATGGTTTCCGGTTGTCCGCTTCATAACCTTATGCCAGAATGGAATGATCTTGTCTACGCTGGTCTATGGCAGGAAGCTTTAAGTCGTCTTTTAAAAACTAATAATTTTCCTGAATTTACTGGCCGAGTCTGCCCCGCTCCCTGTGAGGGAGCCTGTACGGCCGGGCTGGCGGCCAAGCCTGTTACGATTCGTAATATTGAGAAAGAAATTATTGATCGAGCTTTTGAAAATCAGTGGCTTGTGCCCGAGCTGCCGACAAGTCGCACTGGTAAGAAAGTCGCTGTAGTCGGTTCTGGTCCAGCCGGTCTTGCCTGTGCTGCTCAGCTTAATAAAGCAGGTCATCTTGTGACGGTATTTGAACGGGCTGATCGGCCTGGCGGTCTTCTCGTTTACGGAATTCCCAATATGAAGCTTGATAAGGACGTTGTAAATCGGCGTGTTACCTTGCTGGAGGAAGAAGGAATTCAGTTTATTACGAATACCGAAGTTGGCAAAGATTATGAGGCTGAAAAGCTCTTAAAAGAGTTTGATGCTGTCGTTCTTTGCGGCGGTTCTACGGTGCCGCGTGACCTTCCTGTTCCCGGTCGCAATTTAGCAGGAATTTATTTCGCTGTTGATTTTTTAAAAGCAAATACAAAAAGTCTATTGGACTCTA
>URQW01000068.1 GCA_900550105.1 uncultured Pelosinus sp. | reverse complement strand
AGCTGGCTTTGGCAAAATATTGATCGATATACCCTTCGGCCTGACCAAACGCCGCTTCCAGTACGAAGTTATTTTTGGGCGTATCATAAAGTTTATGTGGTTCTAGCAGAATCTGTTTATGGCCCCCTTGCGCCATAATCCATTCTTCAAATTTAGCTAGTGCCGCTCCCGATACCAGCAATTCACTAAGTTTTTCTTGCGCAGCTTGCAGATTTTCAGCTTTTTCAGCAAGAAGCAGCATATAACTGCCTAAAATCAAAACCGCCTCCCGCAGCCGTCGCGACCCGCCGCCTTGCAGAATTTCAATGGCCTCCGCCACTTCCAGCCCGTTGCCAATAGCCGTACCTAGCGGCTGGTTCATATCAGTTAATAAAGCAATTGTCTTTTTACCTAATCGCTCGCCAATCTCTACCATCGTTTCAGCAAGTTCTCTAGCAGCGGCAAGATCTTTCATAAACGCACCTTGTCCCACTTTTACATCAAGCAAGATGCGATCAGCGCCGGAAGCAATTTTCTTACTCATAACGGAAGAAGCGATCAACGGAATGCTTTCTATTGTCCCAGTCACATCGCGTAAAGCGTAGATTTTTCCGTCAGCCGGAGCAATACTAGAGCTTTGACTCGTAAGCGCAATCCCAATTTTATGCAGCTGAGCTACAAAGTCAGATTCGCTTAACGCGGTCGAAAAACCAGGAATCGCTTCTAGTTTATCAATTGTACCACCAGTAAAGCCTAAGCCTCTGCCACTCATTTTTGCTACAGGAACGCCAGCGGCAGCAACAAGCGGCGCCAAAATAAGCGTAACAGTATCGGCTACACCGCCAGTACTATGTTTATCAACCTTGATGCCTGGCACCAAACTTAAATCGAGCATTTGGCCGGACCGAGCCATGGCTAAGGTTAAAGCTGATGTTTCCTCGCGGGAAAGACCGCGAAAAAATACCGCCATAAGCCAAGCCGACAGCTGATAATCAGGAATCTTCCCGGCTGTAAACAGCTGAATCATTGCTTCGATATCTGACCCTGTTAGGGGATCGCCATTACGAGTTTGTAAAATCTTCTCGACAAAATTCATGACTTTTTACTCCCTAAGAGCGATAAAAAACTGACACCTGGTACAGACGTTCTCACCGAAAAGTTTTCAGCAATCGTCTGCCCTACATCAGCAAAGGAGGTACGAATTCCCAGAGAAAGACCTGTAAGCGTTGGGCTATAGGCCAAGATCGGCACGTATTCACGAGTATGATCTGATCCCGGCGCCGTAGGATCACAACCATGATCCGCCGTAATCAGCAGCAAATCGTCCGTTTTAAGAAGCGGCAAAAATACGGCTAATTCCTGATCAAATTGGGCCAAAGCTGCTTTATAGCCAGCGGGATCGCGCCGATGACCGTATTGGCTGTCAAAGTCAACGAGATTTGCCATAATATAGCAAGGTCCGGCTGTTTCACGCACTAATCGCCCTAGCTCTTCCATGCCATGTGAATTTGACTTTGTCGGATAAGACTGGCTAATCCCCCGGTGCGCAAAAATATCGCCGATCTTGCCTACGCCAATTACGGGAATATTTTGCTCCTGCAACAAATCCAAAACCGTTTTCCCCACAGGCTCTACACTATAATCGTGACGATTTGGCGTACGTACAAACTGGCCAGGTGAACCGATAAAGGGTCTGGCAATAATCCGCCCAACCTCGTTCTTACCTACACAAATTTCAGTTCGAATTTTGTGGCAAAATTCGTAAAGCTCCTCAAGGGGAATCACCGACTCATGAGCAGCGATTTGCAACACACTATCGGCAGATGTATAAATTATGGGAAACCCTGTTTTCATATGCTCTTCCCCAAGTTCGGCAATAATTTCCGTACCTGAAGCTGCTTTATTCCCAAGAATTTTCCGACCAATAAGTGCTTCAATGGCAACAATCATCTCTGCCGGGAAGCCGTTAGGATACACGGGAAATTCTTTTTGTACGGGGCACCCCATGAGTTCCCAATGTCCGCTTGTTGTATCTTTCCCACGCGAGATCTCCTGCATTTTTCCATAACTGGCTAAGGGCTCTTGTTCAGTAGCTACGCCTTCTAATGTCGCAATACAACCAAGCCCGAAACGTTCTAATGTCGGTAAAATTAGCCCGCCAGTTGAGCGAGCTATATGACCTAACGTATGTGCTTCTTGGTCGCCAAAACGAGCTGCATCGGGCGCTGCTCCGATTCCAACACTATCAAGAACAATTGTAATGATTCGTTCAAATTTCATGAAAGCCCCCCCTTTAGTCTATGCCCTTGGATGCGTCTTATCGTAAACTTCTTTTAAATGATTTTTCGTAACATGCGTATAAATCTGCGTTGTCGAAATATCGGCGTGACCCAGCATTTCCTGTACACTACGTAGATCGGCGCCATTTTCCAATAAATGAGTCGCAAAAGAATGTCGTAGCGTATGAGGCGTAATATCTTTTAAGATATGAGCCTCTTGCGCATATTTTTTTATAATCTTCCAAAAACCCTGGCGAGTTAACCGTTTACCATGGTGATTTACAAACAAGGCAGGTTCCTCATAGCTGCGAACAAGCTTAAGTCTTCCTTTTTGGATATACTCCTGAACCGCCTTCGCGGCAATGGATCCCAGCGGAACAATTCGTTCTTTCGCGCCGGTGCCAAAACATTTAATATAGCCCATGTCCAAATTCACATCAGATATATTTAAAGAGATAAGTTCAGAAACACGAATACCTGTTGCGTAGAGCAGTTCTAGCATAGCCTTATCGCGCATTCCTGCTGGCAAAAAAGAATTGGGCTGTCGAAGCAGCTCTTCCACTTCTTTGATCGTTAGAATTTTCGGTAGTTTTTTCTCTAGTTTCGGTGCTTCTAACGTTGCGGCAGGATCTTTTTCCACATAATGTTCTCTAAGCAGATATTGATAAAATGATTTTATGGCAGCTAAATTACGTGAAATAGTGGAAACAGCCCGCCCCTTTCCTTGTAGGCTTTGCAAATAACCCATGATAATTGTCCGATCAGAGTCTTTCACCATATCCATGTCACTAGACTGTAAATAGCTTTGAAATTGCCGTAAGTCTCGTCCATAGGATTCTAAGGTATTAGGAGCCAGGCCTCGCTCAACGGCAAGGTAGTTAATGAACGAATTAACATAACTATCCATCATGATCACCCTTTTTTCTGCCCGTATTTAGCCTACCGCTTGACGCCTATTTCAGGCTTCATTATTGGTTGTTTATTCCACGCCGCAATAAGGGATTCCTTTCTTTTCCTGTCGGATAAAGAATTATTTTTCGCTCTTTTGTAAACTATCGGCAAAAACTGCGGACAAGGCATGAACACGCAAGGGCTTTTCCTGAATGGGCCGATCCGGTATCGTGCTGCTGGGAACACGGCTGTGCCAAAAAGTAAACAGCAAAAAAGCCAGCACGAAACCAAGAAAAAGTATCAAGACCAAGCAAGAAATTTTGCTTAACTTTCTCATGTCTGTTCCTCTTTTCCGGCAATTTTTACATAATGCCTGTTATATATCTATTCACTGCTACTTACCTTTATGCGCGAAAAAGGGGCCCTCGCTTCGAACAGCGATAGCCCCTTAAGGTGTGTGACCGACTAAAAAGCCAGCAGCAAGTTTCATAAATACAGGTGAAATATAAACTTCTACCGCGGCTGCTGTTATCATCAAGCACAGCATGACAAAACAAATAAAGCTGTAACTGACTGCTTCCGCCACAATACCGCGTTTGCCTTTACCGCGCCGCTTCAAAAGCATCCATGAAAAGCTTGCCGCAGCTACGCCTGCCACTAGTACAGCAGGAACCGAAAAAATGCTATGGGGAATGACAGCGGCAAAAGCAAACAGCAGGCCGCGCATTACATACTCATTCACTAAAAAGCCCACAGTAAAACCAATAATAAACCCTCGCGTAAATACAAGAAAAATCACAAAAGGGATTCCCACTATGGTAAAGCCCAGAATCCACATAAATAAGACGACTTTACTTTGATTCCATAGGGCACTGCCAAAAAGCTCCAGCTTATTCACTTCTGTGCCTTGCGATAGCCCGGAAAAAAAGAGGTGCAAATAACCGGCTAGTTCGATTTTCTGTTCATCAGGCAATACTTTTACCGCAAGAGCACCTACGACAATTCCCACAGAAAAAAATAAAACCATAAAGAAAAAGGCTACGATATGGTTTCGTAAAAACATCCGAATGCTGTATTGCAAGCTTTTGAGCATGTCCCGCCCCACCTCTTTTGCTATCACTCGTTTCAGTGTATGCAAAAGAAGGAGCTCTTAGACTTTTCTTTTAAGAATCACTAATAACCTTACCATAAAAGCCACCGCCGCCAGCATTAATCGCCAACGAACCGTCCCTGGCCCCTAAAATGATCGTTGCTACTTTGTCTTTTACTACTGAGCTCAGTTCTTCATAGGAAGCTTCATGTAAGATATAAAATTCTGAAACAAAAGAATCTCGCAGCTTTTTCGCTGTCTTAGCGCCGATTCCTGGCAAAAAGTTAAGCGGAAGTTGATAATGATAAGGAGGTCGATGATCAGGATGACGCGGCTTACTGTAATCAGCGATTTGCTGAATCCGATCAAAAACGCCTCGCACCACTTTCAGGCTTTGGCAACACCCACAGGCAAACTTGTTTGCTGCAAGACTTATAAACGTTTCATGATTGCCACAGTCTAAACAATGTGTCTTGTGATATTTACCAAGTCTTGGATCCAAACCGTAATTTTTTAAAATTCTGCGGCCATCGTGACGGAGTAATAATTTTTTATATTCCGAAAAACTAGGCTCAGCTAACAAAATCGTATTACTTTCCCGACCAATCCGGTCAAGTGAATGGGCATCAGAATTACTTAACAGTGTAAAATCAGCTAACTCGCCAATACAATCAGCCAACAGGCTATCAGCACTCAACCCGATTTCAGCACCAGCAATTTTACTACGCTGTGTATCTGTAAGGATCTTTTCCATTCGGCTTGCTGTCGCCCCATACAAGCTCTTAAAGGGCGTGAAAATATGAGCAGGAACAATGATTGCCTCATGCTCTGACGCAAGATCCACTAGCTGTCCAAGGGTCATATGAGCATTTTGCGAGCTCATATTCACATTTTTTATAAAAGCGCTTAAATGCTTCGTCAGCGCCGCAATAGCCATACGATCCGGTAAATATAACAGCGTATGACAGACACCGCCGCCGACTTCTGTCGTTTCTACTTCAGCTCCAAGAATCAGATAAACGGGATTTTTTTTCCCTTGATAGATATACCCGCCTGCCGCTAAAGGCGTTAGCAGCCCTTCCGCTTCCAGACAGGCTAAATCTGACTGAACCAGCGGCGACAGGGCATCAATAATACCGAGAAAATCAATTCCCTTGTACGCTGCTTCCTCTAAAATATTGCGAACAGTCAATTTCGCGGACGTTGGAATCTTAATCCAGCGTCCGCTTTCACTCATCCCAACATGGATATGAAAATCAGCCTGAAACTGTCTCATCGCAATAAGCTTTCCGCTAGCATAATTCCTGTAATGCTTTTTGCATCACAAATTTCGCCGGAACGAATCATTGCCTGTACTTGTTCGCGCGAATATTCCTCTACATTTAAAAATTCATCACTATCAAGCTGCTGCTTGGTCTTCGTCAATTCCTGAGCTAAATAAATATGAATGATTTCATTGGAAAAACCCGGTGCTGTATAGATCGCTGTCAACTTTGTTAAAGTTCCCGCTTGAAAACCTGTTTCTTCTTCCAATTCTCGCCGCGCACAAACTTCCGGGCTTTCCCCTTGATCTAACTTACCTGCTGGAATTTCTAATAATACAGTCTGTACTGGATAGCGGTACTGACGCACTAGTACCAGCTTTCCTGCTTTCGTAACTGGCACAATCGCCGCGGCGCCAGGATGAAGCACTACGTCGCGTTTTGTCTTACGTCCATTTGGTAATTCGATCTGATCCTGACAAACCGTAATAATCGATCCAGAAAAAACCTGTTCACTCAAAAGCATTGTTTCTTTTAATTCCATCCTAATCACCTCGTAGTAAATCGCAGAAAAAGCCGTGAACATTCACGGCTTTTTTCGACTCTTTTATGTAGCTTTATAAGTTTACTTTTAAGCTCGCATTTCCATTCTTAGTTTGTCAGCAATCATCGCCATAAATTCAGAATTGGTTGGCTTGCCTTTTTCCAATTTTACGGTATAGCCAAACAAGCGGTTAATCATATCAATATTACCGCGGCTCCATGCTACTTCAATGGCATGACGAATCGCTCTTTCTACACGCGACGGCGTTGTCGAATACTTTTCGGCAATCATCGGATAGAGCACCTTGGTCACAGCGCCAAGCAACTCCATTTCATTAATGATCATCATAATAGCATCACGTAGATACTGATAGCCTTTAATGTGAGCAGGAATTCCAATTTCACGAATAATGTTCGTTACTTCCACATCAATCGGTCGGGCTTTAATGGCCTGGGCTACCACTGGACGCTGCGAAGTCAACGTTGTCGCTAGCTGGCGAATACGGCTGACGAGTACGTCCATATTAAACGGCTTGAGTACATAATAGTCAGCGCCAAGTTCAACAACGCGCTGGGTAATACCTTCCTGGCCAAAAGCTGTCAGCATAATAATTTTAGGTCGTTTTCCCCCGCGGGAATTTAATTGTTCTAATACACCAATTCCGTCAAGATGAGGCATAATAATATCAAGAATAACCACATCAGGACTCTGTTCATCAATTACCTTTAAAATTTCTTCACCATTGTAGGCTACGCCTACCAATTCAATATCCGCCTGATTCTGCAAAAATTCTTCCATAATACCGGCAAACTCCCGATTATCATCGGCAATCGCTACTTTGATGGATTCTTTGATCATGGTACAGCCTCCCTGAATATTAATCTATAAGATCGATTCGACAAGCGAAAGCAATTCCCTTCCTAAATTGGAAAAAAAATACACATTTACTAGAAAATGATATATTAGGGACATTATTTGATCTTTTGCTCTCATTGTACACTAAAATAGGTCGATAGAAAAGAGAGCAGTGAGAAACTCTTGTAAAGAGTTGACTCACTGCTCTCTCTTTTTGCTTCGGCAAGATCCCACTTTCCATAAGCATCCAGTCAATAAAGCATCCATATCCCTTCGTTGGGTCATGGACAAACACATGAGTTACAGCACCAACTAGCTTGCCTTGCTGAATAATGGGGCTACCGCTCATTCCCTGTACTATCCCACCGGTCTTTGCCAAAAGCCGCGGATCGGTAATTTGAATCACCAGACCTTTTCCCTCAGGAACTTCCTGCAAATTCACTTTTTGGATTTCAATAGAAAATCTTTCAATCGTTTGTCCGTCAACAACAGTTAAAATTTCAGCAGGCCCTGTTTGAACCTGATTCATGGATGCTACAGGTAAAGCTTCCGTATACAGATCATTGTCTAGTGGTTCGGCCAATTCACCGCTAATACCAAAATTAGTATTCTTTTGAATATCGCCAAGCAATTTATTTTCTTCCAGAAAAACGCCGATTTTTTCGCCTGGCTGTCCCCGTTTTCCTTGCTGAATTCCGGAAACTACGGCAGAAACAATTTTCCCCTGCTCACAATCAATCGCCTGATTTGTATCACTATCGGTAATTACATGGCCTAAAGCGCCATATATTTTAGACTCTGGGTCATAATAAGTCAAAGTACCGACGCCGGCCGCACTGTCGCGCACAAATAGCCCGAGACGATAGCGTTGCGTTTCCGAACAAAACAGCGGTCGCATGGCCAGAGACAACTTTGTTTCGCCGCGCTTAACCAGTAAATCGAGTAAAATCTTTTCTTTGCCAGCGCGATCAATCATTTCAGATAACTGTGTATCACTTTCAATCGGCGTTCCATTGACAGCTAACACTACGTCACCAACTAACAAGCCTGCTTCTCGCGCCGGATTTAAAGCTTTTTCTTCCTCGCCTAAAATAGGCGAATAGCCGACTACAATCACGCCCTGTGAATGAAGCACAACACCGATAGAATGCCCGCCAGGCACCAATTTTAAGGTAGGCAGTACATCGACATGCACGGTGCGCACTGGAATCAAGCCAAATAAATTAAACTGGATTGTCGTCGTACCTAGCGAAACAGTTTTTAGGCGCACAGGATGAGACCAACTATCAGACGTAGTATTCATATTATCTTTTACAATAATACTCTGTTCGCGATTTTCCTGTGGGGCGACAACAACAGACAAAGGAAAAAAAACGGTAAAAGAAGTCTCTTCCCCTTGTAGAATATGAATATCTTGCGGCAATTTATAGAGAGTTTGAAAAGGTGATGAAACGCAGACAAGACAAATAAAAAAAATACACAAGCAAGCCATAAACACCCGAAAGGAATTTTTCGACAATGGCCCCCCTCCCTCACAAAATCTTTTAAAAGGTCATGTTTAAAACATGCCCGAAAAAGATTGAGAATATTCCGGAGGGTATTGCCATAAAAAAAACGCAAACCATTATGGTTGCGTTTTAGCAAGTAAATTTTCCTTTTTTCGTTTTGCTCGCTGCAGCATTTGCCTAGCATTATCCATGGCTGATTCGGTAAGCTCCGTCCCGACGAGCATACGACTTAATTCTAATATTCTAGATGGTTCATCAAGCAAACGAATCGATGTAACCGTCCTGTCTTGTTCTACATTTTTTTCAATAAATAACTGTTCATCCGCTACAGCGGCAATTTGCGGCAAATGAGTAATACATAGCACCTGTTTATAGGTAGCAATCTGCGCAATTTTTTCCGCTACAGCTTGTCCGGTCTGACCGCCAATCCCACTGTCCACTTCATCAAAAACCATCGTCGGCACTTTATCGCGTCGCGCAGAAACCGTCTTAATGGCTAAAGCCAGCCGCGAAAGTTCGCCGCCTGAAGCTACTTTAAAGAGCGGCATCGGTATTTCGCCGCGATTAGCGGAAAAGAGAAATACAACTTCATTTTTACCTGTAGGTGTAAAATCAGCCATTTCGGTAACTTCCGCTAAAAAAAGTCCGTCAGGCATACTCAAACTCTGTAAATGCTCCGTTATATTTTCGCTAAGCTCTGTCGCGGCGACCAAACGTAGCTGCTGTAAACCATCAGCCTGCTGCGCTAATTTTCCCTCTAGGTTTTGCAACTCTTTAGCGAGTTTTTCAATATGTTCATCAAAGTTTTCCATATAATCTAACTCTGATGCAATCTTTTCGCCATAGGCTATAACTTCGTCTACTGTAGCGCCATACTTCTTCTTCAGCTTATAAAGTAAATCCATGCGGCTTTGTAATTCATCAAGGCGCTTGGGGCTAAATTCAAAGGACTCCTGGTAATCGCGCAACTTAAAAGCAACTTCTTCTAACTGATAAACCATGTCGGCAATGGCAGCACTTTTCTCTTGGAAGGCTTCATCGTAACGGCTTAAAAATTCCAGGTGCTTTTTCAGCTCCGTCAGGGCTGGGGTCAAAGCTGGCCGTTTCGCTTGATCTTGCTGCAACAACGAGTAAGCGCTAACAGCCGCTTGTGAAATCTTCTCCATATTGGCTAACCGAGAAATTTCTTTTTCTAGCGTTTCTTCCTCGCCGCCAACAAGCTTAGCGCCCTGAATTTCTTTAAGCTGCCAAGAAAGCATATCAAAGCGCTGCTCTCTTTGCCGCGACTGCATCTTAATTGCAGCGATTTCCTTCTTTTTTGCCTGCCATGCCTGATAGATTTCTTGATATAACGGCAAGGCTTGACGAATTTCCTTACTCGATTCATCAAGAATTTCAATATATTTTTCCGGCTTTAATAACGCCTGATTTTCATGTTGACCATGCATATCAACAAGAATAGCGCCAATTTTTTTCAGAAGCTGAAGCGTAATGTGAGAATTATTCAAAGTAATTACATTTTTTCCTGCCTGATTAAGTCGTCGAGTCAGAATCAAAGTGCCTTCATTCCAGTCAAGGCCTTGTTCTTGTAATAAATTTTCTAATTCTGGCAAAGATTGATCCATAAAAAATAAAGCTTCTACACGAAAAAAATCAGTACCATAGCGAATAAATTCGGTAGACGCACGCGCTCCGAGAACAATATTAAAAGCATCGATCAAAATCGATTTTCCAGCGCCAGTTTCGCCTGTCAACACATTCAGACCGGCAGAAAACTCAATAACCGCCTGTTCAATCAAAGCAAAGTTCGTTACACTTAAGGACTTTAGCATGGTTCTCCTCCCTTACCTAAGCAAGGTGCTGCAACTTCTAACCCCGACGAAAGGCTTCAAATTTCGCGATTACCTTTTCGACAGCATCTTTGGGCTTTACAATGACAAAAATCGTATCATCGCCAGCTACAGTCCCTAGGACTTCCGGCCAGCGAACATAGTCGATATTGTAGGCGACAGATTGAGCCGTTCCAGGCATAGTCCGCAGCACAATAATGTTTTCGCTAAAATCAATGGATGTAATAGAATCTTGAAACACCCTAGCCATGCGAGACTGGGAAAAAGGAGTATTCTGTTCAGCCGGAAAGGCGTAGCGATAATGGCCGTCGCCTGTAGGCACTTTAATTAGCATTAATTCTTTGATGTCGCGAGACACAGTAGCCTGGGTGACTTCAATCCCATCACGTTTTAGGGCTTCCGCCAGGTCCTCCTGCGTTTCAATGATGTGACGGTCAACGATATCTTTAATCTTCGCGTGTCGCAACCCTTTCACAACGTTCACTCCTTGTTTTTTCAACTAAATATAGTAATGGCGGTTGATGAATCTGATTCAGCATCTGCCAAATACCGGTATAATAATCTGTCTGCGGCAAAGAACTTAAAAATTCTTTTAGCGCTATTGCTTCATTTTGGCCTTCTTCATGGCCGGGATACGCTACAAGTGCAATCATTCCGCCAGGCTGCAGCAACGGTAAAATTCTTTCTACTGCCTGTAACGTAGTTGCTGCCTTGGTAGTAAGTTCATGACCGCCTTTCGGCAAATAACCAAGATTAAACAAAGCGATATCAATAGACCTTACATACTGGTCAATTCTTTCATGGCTATCCAGTAAAATAGTAACCTTATGATCAAGACCTGCTGCTATCAGTCGTTCCTTCGTAGCACTAACTGCTTGCGCTTGAATATCAAAAGCATAAATTTTAGCTGTATCAGGCGAATGCTGCGCTAAATACAAGGTATCCCAACCGTTGCCGCAGGTCGCATCAACGAGGCAAGTAGCTGCTGCTACTCTTTCCTTTAATATGTGCTGAACAAACATCACGGCATTACGAATCACAACTATCGCCTCGACATAACTTGTTTCGTAAAATATCAAAATAACTCTTATCATGAAAGCGAATAAAGCGCGCTTGATCATCAGCCCGACGGATCACTACCTGCGAATTTCCCTCTAGCGGAAACAAATTCTGTCCATCGGCGCTAAGTACAACATCAGCGCTTGTTTCTTCCAGAGAAATTCGAATCACATCGTCACCTGACACAATTAATGAGCGGGAATACAACGTATGAGAGCAAATCGGCGTAATGACCATAATATTTAAATTTGGCTCCACAAAAGGTCCGCCAGCGGAAAGTGAATAGGCTGTCGCTCCTGTTGGCGTAGAAATAATCAAGCCATCCGCCGGATAAGTAGCCGTATAGACATCATTTACAAACAAGTTCAAGCGAATGATCCGCGAATAGCCGCTTTTCGTTACAACAATATCATTTAAGGCGATCGCTTGGCTGCAGCCTGACTTATTTTCTACCGCAGCTTGCAGCATCAGTCGCTCTTCGACGCGATATTGCCCTGATAGTAAAGACTCCAAAGCCGCTTCTACTTCATTGAGTTCTACTTCGGTTAAAAAACCAAGTTTTCCTAAATTCACACCACAAACAGGTATTTTTTGCGGCGCAATCGTTCTAGCAACATTCATGAACGTTCCGTCGCCGCCTAAGGTCAGAACAATGTCAACGTCCTTTAAACCTACGGGGCTGCAGTTTAGGGTAGGAAAATCCATGATTTCTCCAGCTTCAGCTGGAACAACAACACGAATCGATCGTTCCTTCAGATACGCTTCAATTCTTTCGGCAACTGCTTCAGCCTGCGCCTTTTTTATATTAGGAAATAAACCAAGTGTCAGCAAGGCGCCTCCTCCGTTCGTTCCGTAAGATTTCCATGAGCCTCCGCCACAAGACCTTCAATACGACTCTGATCAAAAACCATTTCGTCAACTAGCTTATCTGTCTGTTTTTTTAGATAAAGCAGATATTCAATATTGCCCTCAGGTCCCTTAATGGGCGAAAAAGTAAGTCCGGCAATTATAAATTCTAGATGATCTGCCAAATTGATAATTTTTGCAATTACTTCAATATGAACAAGCGGGTCACGCACAACGCCTTTCTTGCCCACTTTCTCCCGGCCTGCTTCAAATTGAGGCTTAATTAGCGCGACAAGTTCACCGCCTTCGCTAAGCAGCTCCTTAGCCACAGGCAGCACTTTATCAAGTGAAATAAAAGCAACATCAATGGAAATGAAATCAATTGATTCGCCAATCTGGTCTGGCGTTACATGACGGATATTCGTCCGTTCCATATTAACCACGCGTTCGTCAGTCCGTAGCGACCAAGCTAGCTGACCATAGCCTACATCAATGGCGAAAACCTTGCGAGCGCCTTGCTGCAATGCACAATCCGTAAAGCCGCCCGTCGAAGCGCCAATATCAATCATCGTTTTCCCCGCCAACGACAGCGAGAAAAACTGGACTGCCTTAGCTAACTTTAAGCCGCCGCGGCTCACAAAAGGAATATCATGCCCTTTTAATTCAATCGCCGCTTCCGGCGCTATTAACGTTCCGGCCTTATCAATTTTCTGTCCAGCGACGAAAACCTTTCCAGCCATGATCGCGCTGCGAGCTCGTTCGCGGCTTGCCACAAGACCTTTTTTGACTAACAATTGATCAAGACGTTCTTTTGCCATTACTTCACACCCTGTTTTCCCAAATAAGCTCGTACCGTAGCCGCAATGCTCTCACTGTCGAGACCGTATTTTGCCAACAAGATACTGCGAGCGCCATGCTCAATGAACTGATCAGGCAGGCCAATTCGCAAAACCTTGGTCCATTGGAACTGCTCTTCGTTGATATACTCGAGAACAGCTGATCCAAAGCCACCTGACAAAACATTTTCTTCAACAGTAACAATCAAGCCGACTTCACGCGCCGCTTTTCGAATTGCTTTATAATCAAGAGGTTTAATAAACCGCATATTCACCACAGAAGCGCTAATCTCCTGCTTTGCCAAGATTTCAGCTGCTTCTAGACAAGGCTTGACCATCGTTCCTACCGTTAAAAAAGCCACCTGTGTCCCTATTTTTAATTCTTCCGCACAGGCTGTTTCCAGACTATGCACTTCTTCGGTCATGGCAGCGCCAACACCAGCGCCGCGAGGATAACGGATCGCTACAGGCCCCTTGATTTCAAAAGCGGTCTTTAACATATGCCGTAGCTCATTCTCATCTTTTGGCGCCATGATCGTTATATTGGGCATATGGCGCAAAAAAGACAGATCAAACGTGCCATGGTGAGTTGGACCATCTTCGCCGACAAGGCCAGCGCGATCAATCGCCAAAACAACAGGCAGGTTCTGCAAACAAAGATCGTGCAGTACTTGATCGTAACCACGCTGTAAAAAAGTCGAATAAAGCGCCACAACAGGCTTCAAGCCTTCTGTAGCCATACCGCCAGCTAGTGTCAAAGCATGCTGTTCGGCAATTCCCACATCGAAAAACCTTGTAGGAAAGCGACTGCTGAATTTCCGAAGTCCCGTTCCTTCCGGCATAGCTGCCGTAATTGCCACAATGGACGGATCTTTTTCCGCTAGCTCAATCAGCGTATCGCCAAAAACACTTGTATAGCTTTTCGGCCCTGGCTTTGATTGTATTTCACCTGTAGCAACAGAAAAAGGCCCTACGCCATGAAATTTGTCAGGGCTTGTTTCAGCTGGTAAATAGCCTTTACCTTTTTGTGTCAGTACATGAATCAGCACAGGACCTTTGATCTTTTTACTTTGCTGGAAAGTCTCCACAAGTGAGTGAAAATTATGACCGTCAATCGGTCCCATATAGGTAAAGCCCAGCTCTTCAAACCACATGCCAGGAACGACAAGATATTTTACACTGTCCTTCACCCGTTCCACCGTGTTAGCCACCTTATCACCAATCGACGGGATTGCCCGCAAAAGCGATTCTACATCATGCTTCACTTTAGCATAGGCCGGCATCGAGCGAAGCCCCGTAAGATAGTCTGACATTGCTCCGACATTTTTGGCTATAGACATTTCATTATCATTTAGGATTACAGTAAGTGACGTTTTGG
>URQW01000067.1 GCA_900550105.1 uncultured Pelosinus sp. | reverse complement strand
GCTAACAGGTGTTAAAGAGTTAATCCCTACCTATCGATCTTTATTAATTGATTTTGATCCTAGTCTTGTTTCCAGAGACAGCCTGCAAAAATCAGTTCTAGCTTTGCAGGAGGAGCTGGCTGGTGAGGCTCAGGCAGGGAAAGTACGTTTGTTGCACTTTCCTGTATGCTATGGTGGTGAGTACGGTCCTGATCTTGCTTTTGTAGCCGAGCATCATCAGATGAAGGAGGATGAAGTAATCGCCATTCATACTTCAGTTCCGTATCTTGTCTATATGCTTGGTTTTACACCGGGATTTCCTTATCTTGGCGGTATGTCCGAGAAAATCGCAACACCGCGTCTGGCTAAACCGCGTACGGCAATACCGGCAGGATCAGTGGGGATTGCGGGCAGTCAGACTGGTTTTTATCCGATTGAAAGCCCTGGCGGCTGGCAACTTATTGGACGTACGCCTTTGCCCGTTTTTGCGCCGGAATCGTCGCAGCCATTTGTGGTAGCGGCAGGCGATTATCTGCTTTTTGAATCAGTTTCGCAGCAAGAGTATCAGGCGATTGTTGATCAAGTCACCAAAAAGTCTTATCAGCTTAAAATTGATGAACTTACAGCGGCAGAAATCGCGGATTTGAGAAAGTCAGGTGAGAAAAAATGATTACAGTACGTAAGCCGGGACTTTTGTCTACGATTCAAGATAAAGGCCGTTTTGGCTATCAAGCTTTCGGTATGCCTGTAGCAGGAGCAATGGATGACTATGCCGCCGCAGCAGCAAATGCTCTATTAGATAATGACGCCAATGCGGCAGTGCTTGAAATGACATTTTTCGGTGGTGAATTTGAATTCAAAGAGGAGCTTTGTATTGCCATCGCCGGTGCCGATATGCAAGCCTCTTTAAATGGCAGTCCGGTAGCAAACTGGTCTAGTTTTCTTGTACCAGCGAACTCGATCCTTTCTTTTGGCGCTGTAACAAAAGGTTGCCGGACTTATTTAGCCGTGCCTGGTGGCTTTGATGTACCTCTGGTTATGGGAAGCCGCTCGACTTATACAAGAGCTAAAATTGGTGGTGTAAGCGGACGTGCTTTAGCTGCTGCTGATCAACTTTCGGCTTGCAGTAAAGATAAAAAAGCAAAAGTACGCCAAGTTCCTGAAACCTGGTTACCGGTTTATAAAGAGGTTACGGAAATTCGTGTTTTGTTGGGACCTCAGGATGACTTATTTACTCCAGAAGGTACTAAGACTTTTTTAAGCGAGGTCTATACACTTTCCAATGAAGCAGACCGTATGGGATTCCGTTTTGAAGGCGCTAAAATTGAACATTGTTCCGGTGCCGATATTGTATCAGATGCTTTAGCTTTCGGCTCTATTCAAATTCCAGGTCATGGCAGTCCAATCATTATGATGGCTGATCGTCAAACAACAGGCGGTTATACTAAGATGGCTACGGTTATTCGGGCCGATCGGACGAAATTAGCGCAGTTAAAACCAGGCGATAAAGTGAAATTTGCCGTTTGTAGTGAACAAACCGCCTTAAAAGCTTATTCAGAGCAAGACGAACGAGTAAAACGGATTTACGAACTTCCTTTAGCTAGTTCCGAGAAAGTAGCTACAACACAAAGTTTAGTAGAGCCTAGCGGCAAGCCGAGACAATTTGTAATAACAGTAAATGATCATCAATATGATGTGCAAATTGTTGAAACAAGTGAAAAATAAATTATCACTTTTGTTTTTCAGACATATAATATAGCATCAAAACCTTATAATTCTAAAGGGGAGTAGCTAGCGGGAATTACCCGTGAGTAGAGTCGACATACTGGCGCAAGCCCGGTTCTACTTGGCAGATCATTTGCTATAGCGAGACCTTTATTTCCCAATCTACAGTTAGGGAAGTAAAGGTCTCTTTATTTTATGCAAAGAAATATCGCAAGGGTTGCAGCAAATTTTATACTGCTCATATACCTTGCGATACCCTAATTGATATTATTTAACGTTAACGACTTGATAAGGTAAGATAAAGGAGAATCATATTTAATAATACAATGACTGTTACCACAATCCAACCAAGCACATTTGTAAAGATTGTATTTTTGAAGGTTCCCATAATGTTTGCTTGATTCGTGAGAATCATAAGCGGAATAATCGCGGCAGGCAGAGCAAAGCTTAGTATGACTTGACTATAGACTAGCGCCTCCATAGGATTGATACCAGACATCAAGATTCCTAGTGCTGGCAACATTGTGATAAGGCGACGAAGACTTGCCTTTAGATCAAAGCCAAGAAAGCCCTTTAAGATCACTTCACCGGCCATTGTGCCAACCGTCGAAGAGGAGAGGCCAGAGGCTAATAGGGCAATGCCAAAGGCTCCAGCAGCCATATTTCCCATTAATGGCTGCAAAGTAAGATAGGCTTCTTCTATTCCGCCGATTTCTAAGCCGTTGCCTTTAAACACGGAGGAAGCAACAATAACCATGGCAGCATTTACGATAAAAGCCATATTCATGGCAATGAAAACTTCTATTTTAGCCATTTTGAAATGATGCAGACAATCTTGCAGACAATTTCTACGTCTCGTTTGTACCAACTGCGAGTGCAGGTAAATAACATGAGGCATTACGGTGGCTCCCAGCATGCCTACAGCTACTAGGATACTATCAGAACTTAAGAAGGGAACTGCTGTATGATAGAAAACCTCGTTCCAAGCAGGTTTGGCAATAAACATTTCCCCAATATACGCTAGACTAATGACAGCAACCATTGTCGTGATGATTCGTTCGATGATTTTTTGCCCATATTTTTGTAAGTGACAAATTGAATAAGTAATTACGCCGGTTAGAGTTGCGGCCCAAACTAAAGGGATGCCAAATAGCAAATTAAAGCCAAGAACACCTCCTAGAAACTCAGCGAGATCTGTGGCCATCGCTGCGACTGTTGCTACTGACCAAAAGATCCAGTTCATTTTACGGGAAAAAAATCTTCCGCAATGTTCTGGTAAATTCATTCCTGTGGCAATACCGAGTTTAGCAGATAAAATTTGCACAAAAATCGCCATAAAATTGCTCCATAATATGACCCATAATAAGTTATAGCCAAATTGCGATCCGCCACTAATATTCGTGCCGAAATTTCCAGGATCCATGTAAGCCACACTCACAATGAAAGCTGGCCCTAAATATTTAAATAGCCCTTGCGCTTTTTGTCGGATTACTTCATCTGAGAGAACGGGCAGTTTGGTCATTGGACTCGATACGAAATTTTCATCTTTCAATTTCTCCCACTCCTATTTTTTTTCAGCAATCACCCCACGAAAAGGTAGTACAGAATTTTATTTACACTTGACAATTATAGAATATGGCGTTGCCAACAAATTTGTGAGGTTACATAATGCAATAAAAATCCACACAATTAGTATGGCGCAACTCCCCCAAACGCCCCTGTATTATAGGATATAATGAAAAAGCTACCTTTCATCGATATGCTTGTTGGCACTTCGCTGAAAGGCAGCTTTTTGTCTTTATAATATATTATTGACTCATTTTTAGCGTTTAGTTGAACGCTTTTTCTTTTTAGGACTTCTTTTTGGTGTAGTCCGTTTTGGTAAACTACTTTTTTGCAACTGCTCTTCTTTCTTCTGTCGATAGCGTCGCCCATAATTGAACAACGAAATAGATGCTGCAATGGTTAAAGCGACATCAGTGACTGTTTTTAAAGTAGAATCTTCCGTAGTTTGTCTGGTAAATAACCATAAAATTGTAAGGGACCAAAAAATAATGTCTGAAAGTCGTTTCATGATTTGTCGAAATTACCCTCCTTTTTCATTCATCTTATTTTACCATGTTATTTTCTGAATTTGAAAATATTTCTTTTTATATAGAATAAAACTAGACTAGGCATGGTAATAATGAGCAGATTAGTTTCAAAATGATAATTTATGTTTATAGTCTGAAAGTATGATATAATTAAGGAAAGTTTTTACAGTACAGTTTCAAGTGAAATATTTGCCTTGCTTGCTAGTTTTAAATTAATATAAATGAATGTACAAATTCGCGAGAGGTGATTATCATGAAAACAATGGACTTAAACTGTGACATGGGAGAAAGTTTTGGCACTTATAAGCTGGGCTATGATGAACAAGCTATGCCTCATGTAACATCAATCAATGTTGCCTGTGGCTTTCACGCTTCCGACCCTGTTAATATGGTGAAAACTGTAAAGTTGGCTAAACAATATGGCGTAGCGATTGGTGCGCATCCGTCATATCCGGACCTAGTTGGTTTTGGGCGGCGTGTACTCATGGCTTCCCCAGCGGAAATTAAAGCGGATGTCATGTATCAGGTAGGTGCTCTTGCTGGTATTTGTAAAAGTGAGGGGCTTACGTTGCAGCATGTTAAAGCCCATGGCGCCCTTTATAATCAAGCAGCAAAAGATTTAGCAGTAGGCAAGGCGATTGCTGAAGCTTTGGCGGCCATTGATAAAAATTTAATCATGGTTTGTCTGGCTAACTCGCTAATGGTCACAGCAGCAAAAGAAGTAGGAATTCCTTACGTTGAAGAAGCCTTTGCGGATCGCGCCTATACAGCAGAAGGACAGCTTGTACCGCGCAAACAAGAAGGATCGGTAGTTCATGATGTTCATGAAGTCGCTAAACGAGTATTGCAAATGGTAAAGGATGGAACGGTCCAAACGATTGATGGTAAAACCATTCCAATTAATGCTCAAACAGTTTGTGTACACGGCGACACTCCTTCCGCAGTAGAAATGATCCAAAAGATCACAGAAATCTTTGCTGCTGAACAAGTTACTCTGCAAGCTTTTGGTAAGTAGGCAGATTTCTTTGCCAAGTCGTCTCTTCTAGTGTAAAATAGAGATAATTCTAATGAATAAAGATAAAATAAGATAGAGGCTATTTAGTCTCTATCTTATTTTGTCATTCGCCAAGAGAGGTGTTTGGTGTGAAAGAAGTACTGGGTGATTTAACAGGCATCCGTCAAAATAGGCAGGAAGAATTAAAAGCTCTTTATGAATTTTCGGTTCCTTATGGACAGATGATTACAAGTGAACTCAGCGCTTCTATGGCTGCGCTGACAGAAGTGCTAAATCGTGAAATTGCAGTATACCTAAATCGGCGCGGACAAATTGCCGCTGTAGCTGTCGGTGATCAAAAGACCGTTTCTCTGCCGGAGTTTTCCGGGCGGCGAGCAAGACATCGTTTGAGTGGAATTCGTTGTATCCATACTCATCCGGGCGGAGATAGTCGTTTAAGTTCGGTCGATGCCGCGTCCCTGCGGGACATACATTTTGATGTTATGGCCGCAATCGGCGTAAAAAATGGCGAAGCTGCTGAAATCAGTTTTGGCATGATTACAGGTCTTATTGATGATTTAGAACAGGTCGAGATTATTGGTCCGATGACGATTTCTGAAAACTGCCAAATTGATCTAGTATATTTACTCAGTTTATTGGAACGACGTTTGGCGGCAAGCGATAAGACTCATGCTTTAATTGAAGAAGAACGAGCTATTTTAGTCGGCCTTGATCAGCCGAAAGGTTGGAATGTAGAAGATTCTTTAAAAGAGCTTGCTGAACTGACGGCTACGGCAGGAGCTGTTGTCGTAGGAGGCTTTTCGCAAAAACGCGATCGACCGGATGCTGCGTTATTTATCGGCAAGGGCAAGGTTCAGGAAATCAGTCTTGCTAAACAAGAACTGAATGCTAATTTGATTATTTTTGATGACGAATTAACTCCGGCCCAACAAAGAAATTTAGAACAAATGCTTGGTGTAAAAATTATTGATAGAACAGGTCTTATTCTTGATATTTTTGCGCAGCGCGCTAGAACGTATGAAGGAAAGCTGCAAGTAGAATTGGCCCAGCTTCGCTACAGACTTCCCCGTCTAGGCGGCCAGGGGCTTGTTTTATCTCGTCTGGGCGGTGGGATTGGCACAAGGGGGCCTGGCGAAACAAAACTGGAAGTAGACAGGCGTCGAATTCGTTCGCGAATTACTGATGTAGAACGAGAATTGGAGAAAGTAAAAAAACAGCGTTCTTTGCACCGCGAACGCCGCGATAAGAATAAATTATCAACAGTAGCACTGATCGGCTATACGAATGCTGGTAAATCGACCTTACTCAATAAGCTGACAGAAGCTGGTGTCTTAGCAGAAGATAAACTTTTTGCCACATTAGACCCAACGACGCGAAAAATATCACTTCCTAGCGGCCGCGAAATCTTACTTACTGATACAGTCGGATTTATTCAAAAACTGCCCCATCAACTGGTAGCTGCTTTTCGTGCGACTTTAGAAGAAGTCATTCAAGCTGATCTATTACTTCATGTCATTGATGCGAGCCATCCCCAGTATGAACAGCAAAGCGAAGCTGTGTGGCAAGTTCTTCGAGAACTCCAGTGCGATACAAAACCAGCCCTAACTTTATTTAATAAAATTGACAAAATTACTGAACCGCACTTGATCGAACGAATGACAAGACTGCCTGATAGTATTGCCTTATCTGTTTTAAACCCAGATCCTATTGTTGGCCTTACGCCGCTTTTAAATTTAATCGAAGAACATCTACCAACGCATTTTTTGCGTTGCACTTTATGTTTGCCTTATAGTGCCGGCGGTGAAGCTGCTAAACTGCATGATGTGGCCCAAGTAGAATCTATGACCTATGAAGAAACAGGAATTGTCGTTACCGTGGCAATTCCGTCAGAATATATGGAACGGTACAGTCAATATATTGTGGAGATGAATAAATGACAACTTGGATGGAACAAAATTTTTCGTCAAAACTTCTTGCTGCTAAAGAAGAAGCTTTGGCTAGCGTACAACCTTTATTTAAAGAAATCGACGAAGTCGCAGCAATCAATACGGGCCGTATATTAGCAAGCTTTCGACAACATCAGGTTTCTGATTATTCTTTTAAGCAAACGACAGGATATGCCTATGATGATAATGGACGTGATAAGCTGGATGCAATTTGGGCCGATCTTTGCGGTGCCAAAGCGGCTCTTTTTCGTGGACAGTTTGTTTCCGGAACGCATGCTTTATCTTGTGTTCTATTTGGAATTTTGCGTCCAGGCGACGAACTTGTCGCTATTACGGGCTCACCCTATGATACAATGCAAACTTTAATTGGTTGGGAAAGAGAAACGCCAGGTTCTTTAAAGGAATGGGGGATTACTTATAAAGAACTACCTATGATTGACAGCGGTATCGATCTAAGTGCTATTCCCTCTATTATTACAAATAAGACAAAAATGGTTCTTTTACAACGGTCACGCGGCTATAGCTTGAGAAAAACGTTAACAGTGGCAGAAATTGAGGCTGCTTGTGCTGCTGTTCATGCTGTAAATCCTAACTGTATTTGCTTTGTTGATAATTGCTATGGTGAATTTGTAGAAACGTTAGAGCCTACTTCTGTAGGTGCTGATATCATGGCGGGTTCTCTCATTAAGAATGCTGGCGGCGGAATTGCGCCTACTGGTGGTTATATTGCCGGTAAACAAGAATATGTGGATCTGGCTGCTTATCGTCTTACTTCACCGGGACTGGGCGCAGAATTAGGAGCATCGTTAGCAGGGAATCGTCTCTTTTACCAGGGGCTTTTCTTAGCGCCTCATGTAACGGCACAGGCCATTAAAGGCGCTATTTTTTCGGCAGCTTTCTTTTCCTTGCTGGGCTATGATGTGTTCCCTAAGTATGAAGAAAAGCGCAGCGATATTATTCAAGCAATTACTCTGGGGAGTCCGGAAGCTATGATTGCTTTCTGTCGCGGCTTGCAGTCTTTTTCGCCAGTTGATGCCCATGTTCGGCCTGAACCAAGCGCTATGCCTGGGTATCCTGATGCAGTAATTATGGCTGGTGGTACCTTTGTTCAGGGATCTTCTATTGAATTAAGTGCCGATGGACCGATGCGAGCGCCTTACGCTGTCTACTTGCAAGGTGGTCTTACCTTTGAACATTGCATTATTGGTTCGTTAGGAGCGGCAGAAGAATTAGAAAAAATGACAAAATAAAAACTATTACTTAATTCACGACAGGAAAAGAGTAGGTTGTGTCGAATAAAATTAACTTGATGTTACAACAAGACGGTGATTGGTGGTACTATGGAATATTTATTAATATCCACAATTGCCCTTGCTAGCACGACTTATCTTATTTATATTGTAGCTAACAAGGTCTTTCATTTTTCTCTTCACATAAAACCACTGATTTTATGTGCCTGTTGTTCTTTATTTATCAGTGTAGTAATTCCAAGATTTATCGTTGGTTTTGCTGGTCTTACCGGAACGCTTAGCATTTTGGCAGTTTGTGCTGTGATTTTTTCGTATTTTATGGCCTATCATACAGAAGTGGAGCGAGAGGAAGCTTCGAAAGCTCAGCCTGCCACTTGTTCCCCTGGTCTCATTTCAGTAACTGATGAAGAGCTTTCTTTAATAGAACCTTCTATTAGAATGCAAGGTCCGTCGATCGAAGAAGAAAAAATGGCACTACCTGTTGAAGAGGTTGCAGAAGACCTGCCTTGTTCTTCAGAACCTATACAACAACCAGTAGAAGAAAAAGAATTGTCTAGCTTGGCTGAAATAGCACCAGAACCCGAAGAATTAATGCCACAGTTACCTTTTTCTTTTAATGAATTATTAGAAGAGTTTCCGCAAAAACAAGCTATTACTGATCTGACAAGTGACCTTCCCGATGTGTCTATTGCGAAAAAAATGCAAGATGTAGCGGATAGTTCTTTATTACCTGTTACATTAGAAACAGTACAAACAGATCTAACTACTTGCGCTGCTTTACTTGAGTTAGAGAGAGAAGCGAGGGCGAAAAACCAAATTTCGCAAGTAGTCGAAGATGCAGTTGTTGAAGAATCAGTTATTGAAGAAACAGTAGCTGAAGAAGCAGTTACTGGAGAAACAGCTATTGAAGAAACGGTTACTGAAGAAGCGGTTACTGAAGAACCAATAGTTGAAGAAACAGCTATTGAAGAAGCAGTAGCTGAAGAACCAATAGTTGAAGAAACAGCTATTGAAGAAGCAGTAGCTGAAGAAGCAGTTGTTGAAGAGGCAGTTACTGAAGAAGCAGTAGCTGAAGAGCCAGTAGTTGAAGAGGCAGTTACAGAAGAAGCAGTAGCTGAAGAGCCAGTTACTGAAGAACCAGTAGTTGCGCCAGAACGTTTAGATTCGCTCGTTTCATTAGATGATTTGCTTGATTATGCCTTTGAATTAAAAGAATCTGCTGAATTTGAAACTGCTTTGCAAGTTTTACATAAAGCTTTACAATTATACAAAGAAACAGATGATTCTCCGTTCATTATCCTTGAGATAGGTAATATTTTGAAATCTGTTGGGCGCTATACTGAAGCCGCCGCTACATTGAAACAGGGTTGTACTTTAGCTGTAGTTGCAGATGATATTATGATGCAGCAGCAATTTAAGCAAATGATTGCATTTATGAACATTATTCAAGAAAACTTGGTAGCAAGTCGGCTGGAAATCATGCCTTATGGTCAAATTCCTTCCGATGTTATGCATAAAATTGATGAAGCTTTTCGCCAATGGCACAGTTTAAACTAAAGCCACACCACAATTGGGAGGATCAGTAAAGAATGAAAAAGAGTGTAGAAATTATTGGATTGCCTGTCATTAGCATTGATGAAGGGCGCGAATTAGGCGTTGTAAAAGATTTAGTTATTAATCCTACAGCAAAAGAAGTAACAGCCCTATTAATTGAAGATGTAAAATGGTTTATGGGAGCAAAAACATTTCCCTTTTCTCAGATCAGCGGAATTGGCCAATATGCCGTTACTATTGAAAAAGGCGATTCGGTAAGTTCCATTTTAGATTCTCCGGAATTACTTGAATTATTAAATATTGATGTTAAAATTATTGGATCTAAAATTTTGACGAAAACAGGCCAAATCCAAGGTAAAGTCGTTGATATTATTGTCGATGAAGCTGGAAAAATCGTTACTTGCGATGTTGAAGATATGAATGGAAATATGACAACGATATCGTCAGCACAAGTAGTAACTTTTGGTAAGGAAGTTACTATTACGGACGGAACAGCTGCTGTGGCTGTAAGTACTCCAGTTGAAACAGTTCCCACTTCGATTGAGGCAGAACCTACGACAATTATTCCCGAACCGGAACCAATTGTCGAACCTGCCATAGTCTCAGAGCCTGTCGTTGAACCAACACCAGAGCCGGAACCAGTAAAAGTAGAACCAGTAAAAGTAGAACCAGCAAAAGTAGAAGCTCCAGCAGCTAAAGAGCCTGCTAAAGATGCGCGTTCTGAAGAAGCTTCAAAGAAGTTTGACGAAAGACAAAGAAAATATTTGCTTGGGAAAAAAGCAAATCGTCGCATTGAAATGGATAATGGGGTAGTTATTGTAGAACAAGGCGGTGAAATTACCGAAGAAGTTATTCAAAAAGCTAAATTAGGTGGTAAATTCGTTGAACTTTCTATGAGCATCCAGTAAGGAAGTGCAGAAAACTGTGCAAAGATCTTTTTCAAGACAAAGAGTAGTTTATGGTGCTTTCTTTCTAAGTATTATTTCCTTATTTAGTCTTGTAAGCTTTGCTGCTGCAAATACTGCTTTTTGGGTGAGTGATGAGATTTTTCAAGGAGTTACAGTGGACCATGTTGAATTGGGCGGCTTGTCAAAACAAGCCGCCCGTCATAAATTAGAAGCTGTCTGGTCCGATTCCACACTGCCTCAAGGCATTATTTTAGTTAGTGGTGATAAAAGTATTGTAGTTTCACTTGAAGAAATTGATTTTTCCATTTCTATTGATCAGATTATTGATGAAGCCTATGCAGTAGGCCGTAAAGGCTCTTTTCTCCAGCAACTGCAAGATCGTTATCTTGCTAATAATTATGGCAAAGAGGTTCTTTTGGCAGCAAAATTTAATCAAAATAAGTTGCAGCTAGCTGTACAAAAGGCAGCTGAAGCAATGAATCAAGAACCGAAAAATGCTACTGTTATTATGCAGAACTCTGAAGTTCGTATTGTACCCGAAAAAACGGGTCAAAAGATTGATGTTGATAAAACAGTTAATATGGTGGAAGAGGAACTGCAAAAGCATAGATACGTTACAACAGCGCTAGTCTGCGATACCTTAACTCCAGCTATTTTAGCAACTGATTTACAGTCGATAGATGGGATTTTAGCTTCTTATCAAACCGAATTTAATAGCTCGGACTGGGGTCGTAGTCAAAATGTATTACTAGCGGCAGCTAAAATTAACGGTATTCTGGTAAAACCAGACAGTATTTTTAGCTTTAATGATGCAGTAGGATCACGGTTAGCTGAACTTGGTTTTCAGGAAGCTCCCGTTTTTGTTGAGGGGAAACTTGTTCCTGATATTGGCGGCGGCGTATGCCAAGTAAGTAGCACGCTTTATAATGCAATTCTCCTAGCTGATATGACGGTAGTGGAAAGATCAACTCATTTTAGTCCGCCAAGCTATGTTCCTTTAGGGCTTGATGCTACAGTAGCTGATAATTTATTAGATTTTCGTTTTAAAAACACCTCGACGACGCCCATATATATTACCAGTGAAGTGAATGGGAATCTTCTTACAATCACTGTTTTCGGTAAAAAAAATGTGATGGCGCCGACGATTGAAATTGTATCAGCTAATAAAAAAATTCTTGAACCAAATGTCATTGTGAAACAAGATGCTTCATTGCCTTCTGGTGTTGAGAAGGTTATTGAAGCAGGGCAGCGCGGCTATCGAATATCTACTTATCGCATCAAAAAAATAAATGAACAGGAAATCAGCCGAGAACTTTTGGCAACGGATGAATTTTTACCTACAGATCGAGTGATTCTCGTGGGAACGCAATCAGCAGGAAAAACAAAATAGATGACAATCGTGAAGACAAGTTGGTTATAAAATAAAAATCAGCCGAATACTTAATAGTATCCAGGCTGATTTTTTTAAGTTTTTTTTAGATTTAGATTTGCCGATACACGCCAATCACTTTGCCCAGAATTTGTACGGAGTCGGCATAGATTGGTTCCATTGCATCATTTTCTGGTTGCAAGCGAATTCGGTTTTTTTCTTTAAAAAAACGTTTTACTGTTGCCGCTTCGCCATCAAGCAAGGCGACAACGATATCATGATTGTCAGCAAAGGACTGTTCGCGAACAATAATGTAATCACCATCTAAAATACCGGCATTAATCATGCTTTCGCCTTGTACGGTAAGCATAAAAACATTTTCGTTGTTTCTTAATAATGCATTGGGAATCGGATAAGTCTCTTCAATGTTTTCATCGGCAAAAATAGGTTCGCCAGCAGTAACACGGCCAACCAGTGGAACTGGGATTACTTTTTTTTGTCGCCAACTGTTATCTTCCGTTAATTCTAAGGCGCGTGGTTTTGTAGGATCGCGACGAATAAAACCAAGTTCTTGCAATTTAATCAAATGACTGTGAACGGTCGAACTAGAACTCAAGCCAACAGCTTCGCCAATTTCCCTGACTGAAGGAGGATAACCCTTTTCTCTTACACTTTTCCGTATATAAGAAAGGATTAACTTTTGACGATTCGTCAATAACCCTTCTTTAATTGTTTGACCATGCACAGATTATCACCCCAACTATATTTCTTGCTCTATTATAGCACGAAATTGCTTCTTTTCAAACGTTCGTTCGTATTGGCAGGATTTTATCTGTATTTTGTGGAAAATTATTATATATTGGATTAAAAGGAGACCTGTTATGGAAAAACGTGATTTTCTTCGATTGCTGGGAACGGGACCAGTCATTCCAGCTGCTCGAACCTTCGATGATTTTAAGTATGCTTTAGAACAAACCCAGGCAGAAAGTATTTTTGTCTTATTTGGTGATATTTTAGTATTGCCTCAGTTGTTGCAGCTTTCGCTTCAACATAAAAAACGACTTGTGGCACATTTAGACTTGCTGCAGGGAATTGGCAAAGATGAGGCTGGAATACGATTTCTCGCTCGCATGGGAATTAAGGCAATTATTACAACGAAAAGTCATCTGGGTAAAGTGGCTAGAGAAGAAGGTATGATAGTTATTCAACGTCTTTTTGTGATGGATTCAGAAGCATTAAAACAGGGATTACACCTTTTAACGAAAGCAAGACCTGATGCAGTTGAAGTTTTACCAGCTTCGGTTCCCGATTTTGTAGTGAAAGAGTTAATCAAAAAAACGGGGTTACCGATTCTCGCTGGTGGGCTTGTAACGTTGCCGGAAGATATTACAGCAGCAACAAATAAAGGAATTTGTGCTGTAAGTACGAGTTGTCGTGCTTTATGGCAATAATTTTTTAATAATATTCAAAATAATATTTTAAATAAGCAGGATTCCTGTGAAAAAAGTATAATTTCTAATATTATACAAATTTATATGGGGGGACGAGAGTGATAGAGAAGTCCAATAAGCATTCTTTCATATCGGGGAGGGGTGTTTATTGGGCTTTTGTTATTCTCTCTAATCTAACAAAATTACAAGAATAGGAAGTGAATTTACCATGACAAAAAAATATGTTTTGGCACTGGATCAAGGAACAACAAGTTCAAGAGCTATTCTATTCGACCAAGAATCAAACATTGTTACCGTAGCGCAGAAAGAATTCACTCAGATTTTCCCTAAACCAGGCTGGGTAGAACATGATGCAGAAGAAATCTGGAGTACACAACTGGGCGTTGCCTCGGAAGTTATTGCTAAAGTCGGAATTAGTCCTAACGAAATTGCTGCGATCGGGATCACTAACCAACGTGAAACAACGGTTGTTTGGGATAAGAATACGGGAAAACCAGTTTATAATGCAATTGTTTGGCAAAGCCGACAAACAGCTGAAATATGCGACGATATAAAAAAACGTGGCTTAGAACCTATGATTAGGGAAAAGACTGGTCTCGTCGTCGATGCATATTTTTCTGGTACAAAGGTAAAATGGATACTGGATCACGTGGAAGGTGCCAGAGAAAAAGCAGAAAAAGGTGATCTGTTATTTGGCACGATTGATACGTGGCTGGTGTGGAAACTTACAGCCGGTAAAACTCATGTAACTGATTATTCGAATGCTTCCCGTACATTAATGTACAATATCCGTGCTTTAAAGTGGGATAAGGAGCTTTTAGATATATTAACAGTGCCAGAATCTATGCTGCCTCAGGTTTGCCCATCAAGTCAAGTATATGGTCATACCGATGCCAAGTTCTTCTATGGCGTTGAGGTGCCCATTGCAGGTATTGCAGGCGACCAACAAGCAGCACTTTTTGGTCAAACTTGTTTCCAACCTGGTATGGCGAAAAACACCTATGGAACTGGTTGCTTTATGCTCATGAATACGGGCTCTAATCTTTATGATTCTAAAAATGGGTTATTGACAACAATTGCTTGGGGCCTTGATGGAAAAGTAGAATATGCTCTTGAAGGTAGTATTTTTGTTGCTGGTGCTGCCATTCAATGGTTGCGCGATGGTTTGAAAATGATTGAAACAGCGGCTGATTCGGAA
>URQW01000066.1 GCA_900550105.1 uncultured Pelosinus sp. | reverse complement strand
AAAGGAAATTTCGGGATATTGATGAAGATGCTGCCGCCATTGCTTTACTTTAGGAAGAATGGCAGAAATCTGGTTCTGAAACCTGCTCATAATTTGTCCCCTGCTCCTTGCTCATCTGGCCGCTTTCCAACCGAGAAACTGCGACTATTTATTATTATCCGGCCAAACGCTGTTTATATTTTTCTGTTTCTTCTTCCGAGCAATAAATCCAATGCCCCGGTGAAACTTCAAACATCCCTGCAGGCGTACCTTCTGGATAACGATGTGTCGCAGGATCATAATCAACGCGTTTACGCTGTTTTTCCTTATAAAGATCTGTCAGTGGCGAAGCTGACAGAAGCGAAATCGTGTAGGGATGAAGTGGATGATTATACAGTTCATCAGCAGTAGCTAATTCTAAAATCTTCCCATCCTTCATGACAGCAATACGATCGCTAATATACTTAACCATCGCTAAATCATGGGCAATAAACAGATAAGTCATCTCTCGCTCCTGCCGAAGCTGAATCAACAAATTCACGATTTGTGCCTGAATCGAAACATCCAGTGCTGATAAACATTCATCGGCTACAATAAAGTCGGGTCTTACGCACAACGCCCGAGCAATGCCAATGCGCTGACATTGTCCCCCGGAGAACTCTGTAGGATACCGACTTGCATAAGAAGGATGAATCCCTACCGTGTGGAGAATATCCTTGACTTTCTCATTGACCTCTCCGTCAGATTTACATAAACCATGCAGGAGTAGCGCATCGCCAATGATGTTTTTCACAGGAATACGGGGGTTTAAGGACGCAAAAGGATCCTGAAAAATCATTTGCATAGATTTGCGAAACTGAAGAATCTCTTGCTTACCCTTCAGTTGGCTAATATCCTTTCCTTTATAATCGATTAATCCAGACGTGATAGACTCAAGCTTAATAATCGATCGCCCCGTCGTAGACTTACCACTGCCTGATTCACCTACAAGGCCAAGCGTCTCCCCTTTATAAATATCAAAAGAAATATTATCAATCGCCCGAACTTCATTTTTTCTGCCGGAATTATAGACTTTTTTCAAGTTTCGTACTTTCAAAATCACTTCTTTATCCGCCGGTACAGGCACATGCTCCATCATAGATCGCCCCCCTTTGCTTCTGATTGTAAAAAGACCGGAACATAGCATGACGTCTTTGTATTTCCGCCGGCGGATTGACAGAAGGCGCCGACGGATGGAGCAGCCACGTTGCGGCATAATGGGAATTACTTACCTGAAAAAGAGGAGGCTTTTCTTCAAAATCAATAGCCAGCGCATAAGCGTTGCGCGGCGCAAAAGCATCGCCTTTCGGCATATTCAATAAATTGGGCGGTGCGCCAGGAATGCTGTATAAGACATCATTTTGCGTCTCCATGGAAGGCATGGATCCGATGAGGCCCCATGTATAAGGATGCTGCGGATAATAGAAAATTTCTTCTGCCATACCAAATTCAACAATCCTGCCAGCATACATAACCGCAACTCTATCGGCTACATGAGCGACAACACCGAGATCATGCGTAATAAAAATAACAGACATATGCAGTTTTTCTTTTAACTCATCAATGAGGTCAAGAATCTGGGCCTGAATCGTTACATCAAGGGCTGTCGTCGGCTCATCCGCAATGAGAATATCGGGCTTACAAGCCAGAGCTAGAGCAATCATAACCCGCTGACGCATCCCGCCAGAAAATTGATGTGGATAGTTTTTACTGCTCTCTGCCGGATTACGAATACCAACCATATCAATTAACCGAATTGCTTCTTCATGGGCATCAGTCTTACTCATCTCCTGATGCTTTTGAATTGATTCAGCGATCTGCCGCCCTACGGTCATAGTAGGATTTAGCGACGTCATTGGATCCTGAAATATCATAGCAATTTTTTTGCCACGGATTTTTTCCATTTCTGTTTCTGATATTGCTAGAAGATTACGGCCCTCATAGAGAATTTCGCCGCACTCATAAAGAACATTGTTTTTTGGCAGTACTCGGTTTACGGCTTTCATTGATACAGACTTGCCACTGCCAGATTCACCAACAATTGCTAGCGTCTCCCCTTTTTTTAAATCAAAAGTAACCCCCTGGACGGCACATACTTTGCCGTCCAGGGTTTGAAAGGAAATCGTCAGATCTTTAACACTTAAAATTGTTTCTTTCATCATATATTTCCCTCCTGAATGAAACGCTATCTCACGCATTTATTTTGCATCAAGACTCCACAAATGCAGATCAGATTGAGAGCCGTCCCAAAACTCTCGTATACCACCATGAAGTCGTTTGCTTTGACCAATAACGTAATCTGGCGAATAAAGGCTCGTAATAAATTGCTGTTCCATCATATACTTCTGAATTTCGCTATAGGCAGCTTTTCGTTGTTCTGCTGAAGTCATTGCCGCTGCATCAAGCATCATTTTCGTCAGTTTCGGATCATCTGTATGAGCATAGTTATTGCTACCGCCAGGTACAAAATAGGAGCTGTAGTCAGGATCAACCGAAAGTCCATATCCAATCAAGAGCATTTGATAGTCGCCTTTTCTCGAACGAGAAAGAAGTGTCGGGAAATCTAGTTTTTCCAACTTCACTTTTAAGCCAATCGCATTCAGATTCTGCTGAATTAAATCCGCTGACTGTTCGCGGAGCACATTACCAATCGGCACTTCCAACGTAATTTCTTTTGACGTATCAAAGCCCGATTCAGCGAGTAACTGTTTTGCTTTCGCCGGATCATAAGCTAACGGTTTTACATTAGGATCATAAACAGAACTTGCCGTTGTATAAATAGTAGGTACAATCCGTGCAGTGCCTTTAAAAAGCTGATCTACAATCTGCTGACGATTAATCGCTGTCGTAACAGCCTGCCGGAATTTCGTATTAAACTCAGGATTGCTGTTATTTACATCTAGATACTGTCCTTGCAGCGCTGGAGCAGTTTTTATAACTAAATTGCTGTCTTTTTGCAGCATTTCTAAATCCTTGATCGGAAGAATACCGATACCGCCGCCGGCTACCATCTGAATATTACCAGATTTTAATTCTGTTACAAGATTCGTACCATTCATGATTTTAATAAAAATCTTCTTTAATTTTGGGGTTCCTTGATAATAGTCTGTATTAGCAGCATATTCCACATGATCATTCGTTTGATAGGTTACAAATTTGAAAGGTCCGCTTGTTACAGTAGGTTTTGTAGCCGCCTCAGAGGTAGGAATAGCAGCTGGATCAATTTTTTCAAAAACATGTTTGGGCACAATAAACACTTCAAAACCAAGGAAACTCTTTAAATAGTTTGGATCAACTGGCGTTTTCGTTTTGAACGTGACCGTTTGATTATCTACCGCAACCAAACCAGGAATGGTACTGACGCCGTCAGGTAATTTGCCCTGATCCGTTACACCTTCGAGCATTTTAATATACGAGCCTTTTGAAGTTTCCACTTTAGGATTAGCAATTAAATTAAAGGTATATACAACGTCAGCTGCCGTAACAGGCTGGCCATCCGTCCATTTTGCTTTTGGATTTATCTTAATTGTGAAATTCTGATTATCTTTTGTATCAATGCTTTCGGCAAGAGCCGGTGTGAATTTATTGGGTTCCGGCATACCTAAGAGACTGTCATACATAAACCGGATCGCCCATTTACCAGCGATACCAGGATTCATTAGCGGATTAAAGAATTCCGGTGGATTCGCCATACCGATATAAAGCGTATCAGTCGACCCAGTCTGAGCCTTATCGCCGCCCTTACTGCCACAGCCGCCGCTCAACACAGCTGCTACAACTAATAAAACAGTTGCAAAAATCAATCCTACTTTTCGATAAAATCCATTTTTACGATTCATAAATTCATCCTCCTTCTATTTGCTTTCACCGCCGACAGCTTCATTTAAACCATCGCCTAAAAAGTTAACTGTCAGCACTGCTAGTAAAATCGCCATTCCCGGGGGAATCCAACGCCATGGTTCTTCGGAAAGAACAGTGAGTGACTGAGCGCTTGTTAGCATATTTCCCCAACTAGCTGTCGGCGGTTGAACGCCCATGCCCAAAAAGCTCAGGGAAGCTTCCATTAATATGGCTGAAGCAATACCAAAAGTCGCATTGACCATAATGGGTGACAACACATTAGGTAGAATATGCTTAAAAACAATAGTCAGCGGGGAATAGCCTGTAACCCTGGCTACGGCTATATAATCAAGGGACTTAACACGAAACACTTCTCCCCGTACAAGACGACAGATCGGCGGCCAGCCCATAAATCCCATAACCAGCATGACTGTCATCATATTCGGTCCAATAAGACTTACAATAACCATGATAATTAAAAAATGCGGATAGGCCATAAACACTTCCGTAATACGCATAATCAAACTATCAATTATTCCGCCAAAATAGCCAGATAGCAACCCCAAGGTAATGCCAATAGCAGCATAAATAACGACTGAGCCAATGCCTACAATCAAAGATACTCTAGCACCAAAAATGAGGCGGCTTAATACGTCGCGTCCTACATCATCCGTTCCCAATAGATGCGTTCCTGATGGCGCTGCATCAAAATCGCCTACGGTCTGGTTAGGATTAAAGGGAGAAATAATAGGCGCGAAACAGGCTATAGCAATCACTGCCAAAAATAAAATCAGACTCCAAAAAGCTACACGGTTCTGACAAAACCGCCGCCAGGTAATTTGCAGCCATGTCTCATTTTTTTCTCTAGTTGCTTCTACCACCAATTCCTTATCTGCTACGCTATCAAGAACAGCTAAACCAGTAGCAGATCCAGCAGAATTCATATGAACCAGTGTAAATTTATCAACACTCATCGCCGCTCACCTCACTTTTCATATCGGATTCTAGGATCAATTACGGCATATAACACATCGACAAGCAGATTCGCTAACAGAACAGCTACAGCTGATAAAATAACAATTGCCATGAGTATCGGATAATCACGAGAATTAATTGCTGCTACTGTAAGAGATCCGATTCCCGGCCATTGAAAAATTTGTTCTGTAATGACTGCACCGCCAATAATTTTCGGTAAATCTGTTCCAATGACGGTTACGATGGGAATTAAGGAATTACGAAAGATATGAGAGAATAAAATTTGTCTTGCTGTAAGACCTTTTGAAATTGCTGTGCGAATGTAGTTTTGACTCATCACATCAAGTACGCTCGCTCGTACATACCGAATCATATTAGCGGAAAACTGCGATGCCATAACAATGACAGGTAATATGAGATGCAACCCTCTGTCGACCAAATCATCTTCTTCACCTAAAACATACATACCGCCGGTGGGCAGCAGGTCTAGTTGCACAGCCAACACATAAATCAACGCCAAGCCAAGAAAAAACGGCGGAAAGGATACATTAAAAAAAGTCCAGCCAATAATACAGCGATCAAGAATCGAATTCTTGTGCAGGGCCGAAAGAATACCCAATGGAATCGCCGAAAGATACGCAACGATTAAACTAATTCCCATTAAAATCAAAGTAGGACTTACACGTTCCATCAATACTTGTTCAACAGGCTGGCGACTCGTAAAAGAAAAACCAAGGTTACCGCCAACAAAACTCTTGATCCAGTCTGCATATTGTACTACAAGCGGCTTATCAAGCCCCAGCGCCGTTCTAGTCAATTCAATCTGGGCCTGCGTCATATCAGGCGAGATATACATATCAGCCGGGTCGCCCGGTGTGAGATGTACAAGAAGAAAAGCACCTATTGAAATGAGAATCAAGACCGGAATAGAAATTGCTAGACGCTTTACAATATAAGCTCCCATACATATCTCCCCCATTCTAAAAATAAACCAACTTTGTTTTCTTGGCATCCCGTGTAAAAAACTATTTTTATTTTCTCGGATAACAAAAATTTAATATATATACAAAAAAGCAATAACGCGTTTAACTTATCGCTTTTTTTGTATACTGTAACTATACAAAAAAAGCAATAATGCGTTTCGCGTCATTGCTTGTTTAAATTATTACATGAATCCATTTCTTTGTCAAGAAGACAAATTATCTCTAACCTATTATATTTTTTCAAGCACTCCATCGACCATAACAAATTCAACTTTACTGCTCAGCTGAAAGGGATGGCCGCTCCAAACAACAAGATCGGCATCCATTCCTGGCGCCAATGTTCCAACACGATCTGACAGCTGTAAAATTTTTGCAGCATTTGATGTGATCATCGCCAACGCCTCATCATTAGCAAGACCAAAGCGTGTTGCCAGTCCAGCATAGATAGACAAAAAACAACTCGGAATGACTGGGTGATCACTCATCATAGCAAAAAGAACACCCGCTTTTTTCAATTCAGCTGGCGTAGCCATATTTTTATCTTTCAGCTCCAGTTTTGACCGTGTTGTTAATGTTGGCCCAACGATAACAGGAATCTGATTACGCTGTAAGAGATCGGCGACCATATAGCTTTCTGTACCATGTTCAATAATCAGGTCAATGGAAAATTCTTTAGCAATGCGCACCGCTGTTACAATGTCATCAGATCTATGAGCATGAGCCCGCACTGGCATTTCACGACGCAATACGCGAGCGATAGCCTCTAGGGCCAGATCCGGCGAAACTTTTCCAGACTCACGATCTTTGATGTACTGAAGACCTTTCATAAAAGTCTCTCGAATAAGGCAGGCTGTCGCCATCCGTGTTAACGGTTTCTTATTTTGTTGCGCACCATAGCACCGTTTTGGATTTTCGCCAAAAGCGATTTTTAATCCGGCTTTTTCACGAATGATCATTTCTTCTACAGTAGCGCGCGGCTTTGTCTTTGCAATCACGCACTGACCACCAATAGCATTCGCGCTACCTGGAGCTATCATCACGGTCGTCACACCATTTTGATAAGCTTCCTTTAAACCGATATCGCCAGGATGAATTGCATCTAGTGTGTGTAACGCCGGTGTAACCGGATCACTTTTTTCATTAACATCTTCGCCAGCCCAGGCAATCCCTTCTTCATAAACCCCCAGATGAGTATGAGCATCAATCAGTCCAGGAGTAATGACTTTACCGCCACAATCTACTACGTGGGCCGTCGACGGAATCTCCACGCTCTGCTCCACAGCAGCAATTTTTCCATGATCGTCAACAAGAACGGTGCCTTTCTCATAAATGGTTCCAGCCATTGTATAAATCATAGCATTGATTAAAGCAATCATTTTACATACCTCTTCCTTATTATATTTATTTCTTAACAGCTAGCGGCGCCACCCCAGCTGTTCCTGCTAGCAGCAAAGCAATCAAGAGAGTATTTTGAGCCGCCTTGTAACTATCCGTAGGATCAAACCACTCATCTAGAGTATGAACACCGCCAGATAGACCGCCTCTGCCCAGCGTAACCGCAGGAATAGAAGCCGCAATAGACCGATTCCCATTCGTACAGCCTCCTGCAATGAGACGCGGCTCTTTTCCTAAAGTTCGCACAGCGGCGCAAGCACCTTGGACAATCCAAGCATCCTCGCTCTGACTACCTGCTGGCACATCAAGAATTTTTTCATAAGAAACTTTCACTACAGGTTTATCCCAAGCACCATTTTCTTCATCTGCACCTGCTTCAATACACTGGCGAACCTGTTCTGTCAACGTCTCTAGCTCATCAGCCGAATCAGAACGCATATTAATCGTGAAAGAAGCCTCTTGCGCAATAGCATGAATGGCGTGACCGCCTTTGACAAAACTAACTGTATATGTTGTTTTCGGCACAACAGGCGGCTTGATCGCTGCAATTTTAGCAATACTACGAGCTGCTGCATGAAGCGGACTTGGTGTACCAAAAGCGCCATAGGCATGTCCTCCCGGCCCTTCATATTTTACAGCGTAATTTATAATACCTGTTGCATTATAAATAATGTCACATTCTGATGAACCATCAATAGAAAGGGATGCCGCTATTTCTGGGTGCTCTTCCAATAATCCCTTCATGCCGCCCATGCCTCCAAGACCTTCTTCGGCTGCAGTTCCGGCAAAAAGCAAGTCTCCTTCCGTCTCTAATCCTGCTGCATTCAGGGCACGCAGGATTGATAGAATCGATGCCAACGCCATCGTATCATCACCAATGCCTGGCGCATAAATTCGACCATCCTTTTCATGCGGGGTAAGATCCGTACCAGCGGGAAAAACTGTATCCAAATGGCCTTCCACTAAAATTACGGGCCCCGTTCCCTTGCCACGACGCCAGCCGTATACATTACCATAGCAGTCAATCGTTACATCACTAAGACCGAGCTCACATAACTTAGCTTTGTAAGCTTCAGCTCTTTTTCCTTCCTGAAAGGTCGGTGCCTCAATCACAACAAGCTCTTTCAGTTCTTCAATCGTTTTATATTGGTCATTTTGCAAAAAAGTCATTGCTTTTTGTACGGCTTCATTTTTGTAAATCTGTTCCATAGATACCCTAATCTTATTTACTGTTTGATCACTCATTCTAACACCTACCTTCACAATAATAAAAACAAAGAAGCCTCGCTTGTGACAAGGCTTCTTTGCCGGAATAAAAAGGGATCGGTTAAGTTAAGTTTTAATGCTTTTATTTTATCTATATTAAAATTAACACAAGATCTTTATTTCGTCAAATAAAAAGAGAGCTCTCTAGAGCTCTCTTGATGTATATCCGATTTATTCTGCTGTAAACGGCAACAAAGCGATGTTTCTTGCCCGTTTAATGGCAATCGTCAACTGACGTTGATGTTTGGCGCAGTTGCCGGAAATACGGCGCGGTAAAATCTTGCCGCGTTCAGTCGTATAACGGCGTAGTCTGGGAACGTCTTTATAATCGATATGTTCGATTTTATCAACGCAGAAACTACAAACTTTTTTCTTCGGTTTTCTGCCTCTTTCGCGCTTCACGTGATAACCTCCCTTTTAAAATGGAATTTCCTCTTCAGGGAAGACTTCTTTGCCAAAGGAACTGGCGTCAATCGGTTTCGCACTTGAGCTAGGCGCCGGAGCACCACTAGCCTCATGGGAACCTTTTCGTTCTAAGAACTCCATATTTTGCGCAATAACTTCGGCAACACGCCGTTTTTGACCATCATTGCCCTCATAGGAGCGGATCGTTAAACGACCTTCAACGAGGATCCGTTGTCCTTTGGTTAGATTGTTGCCACAAATTTCGGCCAGTTTTTCCCATGCCACAATGGGTATAAAATCGGCCTCGCTTTGTCCTTGACCGGAATAGCGATTTACGGCAAGTGAAAAAGATGCCACTGCTTTGCCGGTTTGCGTATAACGCACTTCAGGATCTTGGGCAAGGCGACCAACTAGTATAACCTTATTCATGGTTTCATCTCCCTGGCCTGTAATTATTTCTCGTCTACTTTAACAACCATGTGCTTAAGAACTTCTTCAGTAATCTTAGCTACACGATCGAGTTCTTTAACAACTGCCGGCTCTGCATTGAACGTTGCCAATACATAGTAGCCGTCCATAACGTCTTTAATCTCATAAGCCAACCGTTTTTTACCCCAACGGTCGAGTTTTTCGATTTCACCACCATTGTTAGTGATGAGGTTTTCAAATTTAGCAATAACTGCATTTGTAGCCTCTTCTTCTAACACTTGGAAAATAAACACGACTTCGTACTTTCTCACGAAATCACCTCCTCCTTTGGACTAATGGCCCCGTGGCGGGGCAGGAAGGGTTTCTCGGCCTAAGCCAAAAAAAACCGATACTTGTCCTTGACTAATATAGTATAGATCATTCTTTTATCAAAAGCAAGCAAAAGCGCAAAAAGACTTACACATTAAACCTAAAATAGGTAACATCGCCATCTTGCATAATATATTCCTTGCCTTCGAGACGAACAAGGCCCTTTTCTTTCGCCGCCTGATTGGAGCCTGACGCCATAAGATCAGAGAAAGAGACGATTTCAGCGCGAATAAAGCCCCGCTCGATATCAGTATGAATTTTTCCGGCCGCTTGCGGCGCTTTCGTATCACGCCGAATCGTCCAGGCTCTAACTTCTTGTTCACCGGCCGTAAAGAAAGTCATGAGACCAAGGAGAGAATAGCTTGCTTTAATGAGCTTATCAAGACCAGACTCAGTAAGTCCTAAGTCCGCTAAAAACATCCGAGCTTCCTCATCATCGAGTTCAGCAATTTCTGATTCGATCTTAGCGCAAACGGCAATTACAGCCGCCTGCTCCCCTTCGGCGTATTCTTTTACTTTCAAATAATTAGCATTGCTTTCCGGCTCAGCCACTTCGTCTTCGCCTAAGTTCGCTACAAACAAGGCTGGTTTTAATGTCAGAAGCGTCAATTCCTTTAAAGCGGCTATTTCATCTTCCGTCAGACCAATCCGTCTAGCCGGTTGGGCCTCTTCGAGGGAAGCTTTTACTTTATTCAAAAGATCGAGTTCTTCTTGCGCTTTTTTCTTATCGGCGCTTTTGAGCATTTTGCCAAGACGTTCCATCCGTTTTTCCACGGTTTCCAAATCAGCCAGGCAAAGCTCTGTATTAATAATTTCAATATCTCGAAGCGGATCAAGGCCGCCTTCCACGTGGGTTACATTTTCGTCGGCAAAGCAACGAACGACTTGCGCTACCGCATCAACTTCCCGAATATGGGCAAGAAATTTATTGCCGAGACCTTCACCAGTCGAAGCGCCTTTAACCAGGCCGGCAATATCAACAAATCGCATAGCCGTAGGTGTAGTTTTTTTCGGTTTAAACATGGTTTCCAAACGAGTCAACCGTTCATCAGGCACTTCTACTACGCCAACATTCGGCTCAATCGTGCAAAAAGGATAATTAGCGGCCTCGGCGCCTGCTTTGGTAATCGCATTAAATAAAGTACTCTTGCCCACATTAGGCAAACCGACAATACCGACTTCTAAATTTGTACTCATCAAATAGTTCCACCTTTATCTTCAAAATCTATAAAGCTATCATAGCACAGAAAAATGCCAGGGAAAAGCCTCTCTTCTCCCCAGCGAATCAGTCCGTCTAAATCATTTGGAATCGGTCGCTCCGGCTTTTCTAAGTATAGTCTTTACGGCCTTTTCAAATTTCACGCGCGGCACCATAACCTTTCGACCGCAAGTCAAGCAGGTAATGCCAAAATCAATTCCGGTTCGATAAATCTCCCACTCACTGCCGCCGCAGGGGTGAGTTTTTTTCATTTTCACTACATCGCCTACATCATAGCGTACAATCATCTACTTCTTCTCCTTTACTGCCTCAGGCCCAAAAAACTGCGGACGAGGAATTTCTGCCGCTTCAAATGCCTGCTTGATTTTATAACGCAACAGCGTCTCAACTTTTCCTTGCTGTAGCGGTACTGTCTGCGCGAGTATTTTAATGACGAGATTCATGTCCTTCAGTTCCACGACGCCAAGAACCTGCGGCAAAGCCAAAACTACATCAAGTTCTTCTTTTACATCGTGGCAAATCTGATCCAACAGAGAAAAAACTTGATCAAGATCCGCTTCATAGCTGACAGGTACAAGAACGACCGCCAACGTATGCCCTCTGGTATGATTACTCACAAGCTGAATTGTGCCATTGGGGATAATATGCAAAATGCCGTTCGCATCACGCAGTTTTGTTACGCGAAAGCCCACTTCCTCAACCGTTCCCGCTAAGGAGCCACAGGCAATATAATCGCCTACGGAATATTGATCTTCTAAAATGATGAAAAAACCAGTGATGGCATCTTTCACCAAACTTTGTGCGCCAAAACCGACAGCAAGCCCCAAAATCCCCGCACCAGCTAAAATCGATGTTGTATCAATCTGAAATTCGTGGAGTACGGAAATCCCGGCAAAAAAATAAACGGAATAGCGAATAATACTCTTTAATAGCGCTGTTAGCGTTTTTGCCCGCCGTTCTTCCAAGTAAAAAAAAGTGCTCCCTGGTTTCGGCATAAACAAATGGTCGACGACCACGCCAATAAATCGCAAAGAAAAAACGGTAATGATTACAATGAGGGCCAGCCGGAACAAATGGCTGCCAATGTCTAACAGTACACTTGCCGATATAATATCGCTCACTTTACCCTCCTTTATACATAGCAGCCTATGGCTTCTCCTAAGTTGCTATTATTAGAAAAAACATCTTATGCTTATTACCACTTAGAGTAGGCAAATTCCTGCTTACCGCCTAAAGCGCCGTCCTAATCTTGCAGTTTTTCTCATATAGTAAACCAGAAGGGAGGAGATGATTTTGGCTAACCTTTCCCAGGAAATTATTACAACCATTATGGCTGACATTAACGCTGTTATGCCAAATTATCAAGTTCTCGTCGCTTCCCAAAGACTGCTCGTTGGCGCCGCTGAGGAAATTCAGCGGACACCGGGCGTACCAAAAGAGGTTTTTGAACGGGCCGTTCTACGCATGGATAACGCCGGTACGTTGATTGATATTTTTCTCGATCTACTCTTATGCAAAATTTCCTTTACCAGCGACTTTCTTGGCGTAACCAGTGCGCCTGTCGACTTATTTCGGATTCTGGCAAATCGCAATATGGCGGTAGATACGCCTTACCATACAGGCGAACAAATTTTACAGCTTGAGCTCTTGCGCCGTCTGCTTGATCAAATTCGTTGCTCCTGCGTACCTGATGATGGTGGCCCCGAGCCTTCCCTTGAGGGCATTTTAACACCAAAAAATCCTGTCAAAACCAAAACGGCAGCAGCCCCGCCGCCGATGGCAACCGCTCCGCCCCCCACAACGATGACACCACCGCCGTCGACTCTCAGAAAAACTCCAGCCGAAAAAGAAGCAGAGGCTGATACACTGGCAGATCCATCTTCGGCTCAAAAAAGTTCAGCCCAAGCTGAACCACTGATAGAGCCTTCCTTAGCCTCCCAAGATCGAGTCAACTCCGATACTCCGATAGATCCGCTCATCCCACGGAAATCGCCAACTCAATCTGATCCAGATCCCGCCTCAATCGCAAGCAACGCTGACCTTCCCCACTCACGAACCGTAAAGTCTCAAAGAGAAATCTGGCACTTTCCTGAAGCTAAAAAAAATAGACGGCCCAAGGCTTAGCCTTCCCGTCTATCCTTTCCATCTTCCACTGGCGGCAAAGGACAAGCCCCAATGCCATCGTGGTAGTCGCAAGGCTCTGTATGAATAATCACATCACATAAGCCAAAGCTTTGCTTTATTTCTTGCTCCAGCATATCACATACAGCATGGGCCTTATCAAGATGCATATTCTTATTTAATATGATATGGACATCAATCAGTCGATAACTGCCGCTGCGTCGTGTTCGTAGCCGATGAAAAGCAATGACCTCTGGATGGCTGCAAATGATTTGCTCAATATTGGCTTCCTCGCAGGCCGGTAAACTTACATCAGTTAATTGATACATACTCTGTTTCGTCATTTTATAACCCGCCCGAAATACAATAAGCGCTACAAACAGAGCTATAGCCGGATCGATAAAATGCCAGCCGGTAAGTTCCATTAAAACTAAACCGACGAGAACGCCAATGGACGTCCAAATATCAGCCCGCAAATGAAGCGCATCGGCTTCGAGCGCTGCTGATTCGGTTTCTTTCGCTACTTTTAGCAAGCGATCCGTTACGAAAAAATTTACGATGATCGAAAGCGCCATAACAGCAATGCCATAAGGCAAATTTTCCGGTGGCGCCGCTGTATAGAACTTATCAACCGCCTCATAGACAATCCATAAAGCCGCCGCAATAATCAGAACAGCTTCCACCATAGCGGAAATATTTTCTATTTTCCCATGGCCGTAGGCATGATCGGCATCAGGCGGAACGCTCGATTGGCGAACGGCATAAAAAGCGATAATCGCGGCCATAAGATCAACCGCGGAATGGGCTGCCTCTGATATGATACTGACGGCGCCTGTCATGATACCTACAACAAGTTTTGTTAAAACAAGTAAACTATTGGATATTACAGAAAGTCGGGCAGCTCCCTTCTTTAATCGAGCCGCTTCATTGGCATTCATCCTATCCCTCCAAAAAGTTAAAATCATCCTGGGGATACCACACTAAGGTGGTCCCACAGGATGATTCCTGCTGCTTTAGCCCGACTGCACCGAAGGTTCGGTCGTCTGATCCTATTTTATTATATTAGCATATTCAAAAATCGGTGTAAATCTTTTTAGCCGATCTGTGCTACATGAAGTACAGGGTAGCCTTTTTCGCCCAGTTTCTTCGTGAGCAGTGGCAAATCATCAATATCAGCGCGAATAATCATTTCGCTTTTAACGCCTTGCCCAGCAAGCAAAGCTAAACTGCCAATATTAATACCAAGCTCAGAAAATACGCCGGTAATCTGATGAAGTACGCCGATCTGATCAGGTACCCCAATAGTTAGGCGGGTCTTCCCTTCGTTCAATCCCATAACATCAACAAAGCATTTAAAAATATCCGTTTCCGTAATAATCCCGATAGGCGCCTTCTGCTCATCTACGACAATAAGGCCGCCGATTTTTTCCCGATACATAACCAGAGCTGCCTCTTCAATGGTTGCATCAGCGGCAATCGTAAGCACATTTTTCTTCATAATGTCAGAGACTTTCATTTTGGCAAGTAGGTAGTTGAGTTCATGAACCGATAAAGTCGTAGCCGGCGATGCTGAAGCTGCCCGTAAATCGCGGTCTGTAACAATCCCCACGAGCTTTCCGTCTCTTACAACAGGCAGACGGCGAAACTTATGAGTTTTTAATAGCTCCTTCGCTTCCAAAACAGGTATATCCGGTGCAACCGTAACTGGATCTTTCGTCATCCGATTTGCTACAAACATGACACTCACCCCTTATTAGTCTTTTGCTTTAACCATTGCAGCCGTCAAAGCATGCCGCTTTAGCCGCCGAGATAAGCCTTGCGGACTTCTTCACTAGCAGCTAGTTCCGCCGCCGGACCAGACAGTGTGATTCT
>URQW01000065.1 GCA_900550105.1 uncultured Pelosinus sp. | reverse complement strand
TCACAATAATGAGAGTATTACGCTGCTTAGGCGGGTAGCGGCCCGAACGATTAACTTAGATCGCATTGATAAGGTGAACGAACTATCGCACCGTTTAGTCGATCACCGAATCGGGTCAGAAAGTGTACAGCCCTTGTTGCTTAGAATCGCTGGAGAACGGACTGGGTTTTCCTTGTTACCTTCGATGATGGCTTCCGGCATAGTAGGCGGCGGTTTTGCTGTATTGCAGCATGGGGCTTTTTTAGACGTGGTCGCCGCTTTTGTCGCTGCTTTTTTGGTACGCCTCTTGGCTCATCTTGTTTCACGGTTTCACGGCGTTACTTTTACCCATGAATTTCTTGGCGCGGTATTGGCCGCCGCTATTGGTCTTTTTTGCAGTTCTGCTTGGCCCGGTTTGCACAGTGATATTATGATTAGCGGCGGCATTATGCCGCTTGTTCCGGGTGTGGCAGTGACTAATGGAATTCGCGATGTCATTGCGGGCGATCTTTTAAGCGGTATTTCTCGCAGTCTGGAAGCCGCATTGACGTCTGGAGCTGTTGCCATGGGCGTGATTTTAGTTGTGGCCATGGCAGCTGAGTGAGGTCTTCATGGACTTGTATTCGCTGCTAACTGTTTTTATAATGTCCGTTTCTATTGGCATTTTATATCGTATTCCTAGGGCTTCGTTGTTTTATGCTAGCTTTGTAGGCACAGGCGCCTATTTTACGCAGCAACTTTCGATATTAGTGTCCATACACTGGGTTGCAGCAAGTTTTTTTGGTTCGGTAGCTGCGGCATTTCTCTCGGAAGTTTTTGCGCGAAGGTGGAAAAAACCAGCGACGATTTACTTAATTCCGGGATTTATTCCCCTTGTTCCCGGTCGGGAAGCTTATTTGGCTATGACTTACTTAGTAAAAGGCCAGTATGAACAAGGGGCGGCGATGGCTATGCGTGCCTTGCTTACTGCCAGTGCGATTGCTTTTGGAATTTTTGTTTGTGTAAGCTTTTTTCGTTTCATGATAAACCGTAAAATAGGGAGTCATACTAAGAATGTTAGAAAAAATTAAAGCGTTTATTGACAGTCACGAACTGATTTTGCCAGGCGATAAGATTATTATCGCTTGTTCTGGCGGCAGTGACTCTGTGGCGTTAACTTGTATTTTGAAAGACTTAGAGAAAACATATCATCATCAACTATATCTTGCTCACCTGCATCATGGTCTCAGAGGAACGGAGGCCGATCGAGATGAAGCCTATGTTAAGCAACTTAGTGATAACCTTCAGATTCCTTTTTTTGTAGCACGCTGTGAAGTCAGTTCTTATGCCAAGCAGCAAGGGTTCTCGTTGGAAGAAGCCGGGCGGATCTTGCGCTATCGTTTTTTAGAGGAAACGGCAAAACAAGTTGGCGCGGAAAAAATTGCTACCGGTCATCATCAAGATGATCAGGCCGAAACAGTCTTGATGAATTTGCTGCGCGGTAGCGGCAGTTCTGGACTCAAAGGCATTCTGCCGAAGAATGGCAATCGAATTAGGCCGCTGCTTGCGGTAAATAAGGAAATGATTCAGCAATATTTGACGAAGCTTGGTATTGAGACTTGTTATGACAGTACGAACACGGATCAGAAAATTCTTCGTAATCGTTTACGCTTATCTCTTTTACCAACTCTGCAACTAGAGTATAATAACCATATTAAGGAGTCGCTTTGCCGTACGGCATTAATCGCACAGCAAGAGCATGATTTTCTTTTGCAGGCGGCTTATGAGGCCTATGAGAATACGGTGTGGGAAGAAGCGGATGGGGTTTTTGTTTCGCAGCGTCTTCAGTCATATCATAAAGCAGTGCAGCGAGAAGTTTTTCGTTTAGCCATTGAAAAAAAACAGGGGCATTTAAGAGGAATCAGCTTTCATCATGTTGAACAGTTGTCAAAGATGCTTTTTTCCTGGACGGTAGGGACCTATTATCCTTTACCGCAGAAGCTGATTGCCTATAAAGGGTATGATACTGTCAAGCTTATGCGGCAGGGGACTAAAAGGGAAGCGATAGCTTCCACTGCGCCACAGGCGCTGTCTATTCCCGGGAAAACGATTCTTTTTTCTTTTGCCGCAGCGATCGAGGCCGTGGTGACGACAGAAGCCCCGCTAAAAGCTGACAAAAACGAAGCTTGGTTTGACTATGACGCACTGACGTCGCCGCTTTTCATACGATCTCGGCAACCGGGAGATCGTTTTACACCGTCTCAGATGCAGGGAACGCAAAAGATTAAAAAATATCTGATTGACCATAAGGTGCCGCAGGAAAGTCGTGACAAAGTTCCGATCTTATACAATGATCAAGGAATTTTGTGGCTTTGTGGTTTGCGGCAATCTGCTCTTGCCGCCGTAAGCGCTGCAACAAGACGTTTCTTAAAATTATCCCTAGTATATCAGGAGGATTTGTAATGGTAGAAGACATGGAAAAAATCTTAATCAGTCAGGAAGGGCTGGCAAAGCGGGTAAAAGAGCTGGGCGAGAAAATTTCAGCTGATTATGCGGGCGAAGAAATTTTAATGATAGGCGTATTGCGCGGCGCCGTTATTTTTATGGCCGATTTGTCACGGGCGATAAAAATTCCTGTAGCTATTGATTTTATGGCTGTTTCAAGTTATGGTATGTCCACTTCGTCTAGCGGCGTTGTGCGTATCTTAAAAGATCTTGACGAGGATGTAGAAGGAAAGCATGTACTTATTGTTGAGGATATTATTGATTCCGGCCTTACTTTAAATTATCTGATTGATTACATTAAGTCGCGCAATCCAAAGAGCGTTAAAATCTGCACTCTTTTAAATAAACCGGAAAGACGCAAAGTAGCCGTGCCAATTGCTTATAACGGCTTTGATGTACCTGATGAGTTTGTTGTCGGCTACGGTCTCGATTATGCAGAAAAATATCGCAATCTGCCCTTTATCGGTATTTTGAAACCAGAAATATACAGTAAATAGAGATCACTGGCATAAAAAAGCGCATGGAAAGTTTCAATAAGTTTCTTTGTAAATTATTGATCACTTATGATATAATAATCTACTGTGGATATGAGTATTCTTTTCCATGTACTCCAGTGAGAGGAGGGCTATTTTGAACAAGTTTTTTCGCAATGTCAGTTTTTATTTGTTGATCATCATCATTGCTATTTCCATTATTGATTATTATTCATCCCGAACGGTGACGAAGCAGGAGGTTAGCTACACGCAGTTTTTAAAACAAGTGAGCGACCAGAATGTGGACCGCGTGACGATTGTGGATAATACGATCAAGGGAAAATTAAAAGATGGTCAAGAGTTTACGACAGTCGCGCCGAATGATCCTACTTTAATCAACTCCCTGCGCGATAAAGGGGTCGATATTAAAGCGGAACAGCCGCCGCAGCCGCCATGGTGGACGACGATTTTCTCGTCAATCCTGCCTATGCTGCTTTTGATTGGCGTATGGTTCTTTATTATGCAACAGACTCAAGGCGGGGGAAATCGCGTAATGAGTTTCGGCAAGAGCCGGGCAAAGCTGCATAGTGAAGATAAAATTAAGGTTACTTTTGAAGATGTAGCCGGGGCTGATGAAGCCAAACAAGAACTCGAGGAAGTTGTTGAGTTCTTGAAACATCCTAAGAAATTTAATGATTTAGGTGCTCGTATTCCGAAAGGTGTTCTCCTGTTTGGACCTCCAGGCACAGGGAAAACTCTTTTGGCTAGAGCGGTTGCTGGCGAGGCAGGCGTTCCCTTTTTCAGTATCAGTGGTTCTGACTTTGTGGAAATGTTTGTCGGTGTTGGCGCATCGCGTGTGCGCGATCTTTTTGAACAGGCTAAGAAAAATGCTCCCTGTATCGTTTTTATTGACGAAATTGATGCCGTAGGGCGTCAAAGAGGAGCGGGTCTTGGCGGCGGCCATGATGAACGCGAACAGACGTTAAATCAGCTGCTAGTCGAAATGGATGGTTTTGGCGTTAATGAAGGCATTATTATTATTGCCGCAACCAACCGACCGGATATTTTAGATCCGGCCCTACTGCGTCCTGGTCGTTTTGACCGCCAGGTTGTAGTAGATCGTCCTGATGTAAAAGGCCGTAAGGAAATCTTAAAGGTTCATACCAAAGGAAAGCCCTTAACAAAAGAGGTAGATCTTGATGTACTAGCAAGACGCACGCCTGGTTTTACTGGTGCTGATCTAAGTAATCTTGTGAATGAGGCGGCGCTTCTCGCAGCTCGCCGCAATAAACGCCGCGTCGACATGATGGAAATGGAAGAAGCGGTGGAACGGGTCGTAGCTGGTCCGGAACGTAAGAGTCGTGTGATTAGCGATAAAGAGAAGAAGCTGACTGCGTATCATGAAGCAGGGCATGCTCTGATCGGAATGTTGCTCACTCATACCGATCCAGTTCATAAAGTTTCGATTATTCCTCGCGGTCGCGCTGGCGGTTATACGCTGATGCTGCCAAAAGAAGATCGCTATTATGCTACTAGGTCGGAACTGCTTGATCAGTTAAAAACCTTGTTAGGCGGCCGTGTAGCGGAAGCTGTCATTTTAGATGAAATCAGCACCGGGGCGCAAAACGATTTGGAACGAGCTACAGAACTTGTTCGTAAGATGATTACAGAATACGGCATGAGCGATGTACTTGGACCGATTACTTTTGGTCGTAAACAAGAACAGGTCTTCTTGGGACGCGATATTTCTCGCGACCGCAATTACAGTGAAGAAGTGGCTTACTCCATTGATAAGGAAACGCGTCGCTTAATTGAAGACGCTTACGAAAAAACGGAGCAAATGCTGCGTGATAATATTGACAAACTTCATTTGATTGCTCAGGCTCTGATGGAAAAAGAAACTCTTGAAGGCGCTGAATTGGCGGAACTTCTGGAAAAAGGTTCCTTGTCGGAAAAACCTGCGACAGAAAATACCAGTGAAAGTTCAGCTGCTATTTCTCCCGTAGTAGAACCGGCCAAAGAGCAGACGAGTGATATGTCGCAATCAAGCGATTCACCGAAAGTCGTCTATATTAAAAAATCGGATTCTGACAGTAAAGACGATTAAAAATTTAATGTTTAAAATTGCGAAGGTCCGCAGCACAGAATCGTGCTGCGGACCTTTTTTATTAAGTCGTTATTTTAGCGGCTAAGACGATAAGGGTAATTCAATTGTGAAGGTAGATCCTTGGCCTAGGGTACTTTGCGCATAAATACGACCATTCATTAACTCTACAAGATATTTGGTAATGGCAAGACCGAGACCAGTGCCGCCATCTTCACGGGAGCGGGCCTTATCCACACGATAAAAACGATCCCAAATATAGGGCAAATCCTTTTCTGCAATTCCTTTGCCTTGGTCTACTACCGTAATAAGGACTTTTTTTCCCTGACGTTTTGCCGCTACTGTGACTAGCGTGTTTGGTGGGGAATATCGTCTAGCATTACTTAGTAGATTTGTCAGGACTTGGGCTAAGCGACAGGAATCTGCTAAAACATAGAGGCCTTCTGTTACATCAAGTTCTAAGCGAACTCCTTTTTCTTGAAAGAGAATAGACTCTAGTTTGATTTGATTTTTTAAAAATCCAGCCAACTCAATGACTTCCTGAATCGCTGGCATTTCACCTGCTTCTAGTTTCGACAAATCTAATAAATCATTTGTCAGTCGATCCATGCGACGGCTTGCCTGCAAAATGGCCGTTAAGAAGGCGCGCTCTTGTTGCGGCGGAACCATATTATCAAGGAGTGCTTCCGTCATAGCCTGAATGGAAGTCGTTGGGGTTTTTAATTCATGGGTTACATTTGCTAGAAATTCTCGTCGGTTTTGTTCAATTGCCGCAAATGATTTAGCCATGGAATTGAAGGTTTGACCAAGGCGGCCGATTTCACTATTTCCTGTAGCCGTTGTTCTGGCATTAAAATCACCGGAAGCAAAACGGCGGGCGGCGTTACTAATGTTTGCCAACGGCCAGGTGAGCGAGCGAGAAATGAAAAAGGCAAAGGTTGCGGCAACAAGTAAACCGGCAATAGCGCCGTATAAAAGCAAGGGCTGGGCGCGATCGGCCTGTTTATTGACTCGCGGCGTGGAAGCGTGCATCACAAGGATACGTGGCTGATTGATTTCTGGAATGGTTAACGCTAACAGAATGGAACGATCACCGCGGCGTGACGATCGATATAACCAAGACTCGCCCTTTTCTCTTGCCAGCTTGGCAATCGCTCCTTGGGCTTCGGGATAATCGACCAGCCAATTTTCGGGGGGGATGCCTGTAACGGTTTGACTGTTTTCGTCGACGATCCAGCAAGTGGCGCCGACGAGTTCATTGATTTTATCAATATTTTGTTGCAGTTGTTTGTGGCCATGACGATTTTCTGCAATGATTAAATTCAGGGCGGCTTGGCCTTTCATGAGAATATCATTTTTTTGGCCTTCCACAAAATGGCTATGTAAGAGATAGCCTGTCAGTAGTAGACATGTTACGGCAGTAATTAGGATAACAACGCAATTGGAAAGAAGAATACGGCCGAAAATAGAACGGATCATGACTCTGGCACCTCAAATTTATAGCCTTTACCCCAGACTGTATGAATATAGTTTGCTGCAGGTTCAGCAAGCTTATGACGAAGCCGCTTTACAGTAGCGTCAACGGTGCGGTCATCGCCGTCGAAATCATAGCCCCACACATTTGTTAGAACTTGATCGCGATCAAATACTTGCGACGGATGGCGTACCAAAAAGAGTAGTAATTCATATTCTTTCGGGGAGAGCGCCACGGTCTGTTCATTACTTTTCACTACATGTGAGGTCGGATTGATCGTGAGGCCTGGGAAAGTTAGAATCGATTCCGCAAAGAGCAGATTGCTGCGACGCAATACTGCTTTGACGCGGGCGATCAATTCTTTGGGGCTGAAAGGCTTCGTGATATAATCATCAGCACCGAGAGAAAAACCGGTAATCTTATCTTGCTCTGCCGTTTTTGCTGTTAAAAAGATGACCGGTACGTCGCGCGTAATGGCCTGGCAGATTTCCAAACCGGAATAGCCTGGCAGCATAATGTCAAGCAGGAGAAGGTCTGGTTTATATTGTTCCTCCATTTCCAGTGCTGTCGTTCCGTCATAGGCGCAGTAAACCTCAAAGTTTTCTTGTAGAAGATAGAGTTTCACTACTTCTACAATGCTGGGTTCATCGTCAGCAATGAGGATTTTAATCATGAAAGTTCCTCCTTAAACAAGTCTCACTCTATGCTATCATAAATTAATCTCATCTAACAGGGGGACTGGGGTCATACCTGTTAAAATCCATCAATTGCCTTGCTCCGAGGAAAAAGACATGCTATGATTAAGCTGGCAGCAAGCAGCAGGCATCCTTGGGGGAGTCTGACTGGCCGTTAGAACAAGTGATTAAGACAGTTTTATAGATTTGCCGCTTAGATCTTTGCGACTGAGACGGAAAGCGCTTGCTGCGATACTTTATGCCTTTCCGTCGGGAAAGGCTTTTTATTTTAGAAAAATTTAACTTTAGGGGGATGGACATGGAAATTATTACAACTGTTGCAGCTTTACGGGAAAAAGTTAAACAAGCGCATCGCGAAGGAAAGAGTCTGGGACTTGTTCCGACCATGGGGTATTTACATGATGGGCATCTAACACTGGCCCAAACAGCTCGATCGGAAAATGATATTGTTGTGCTAAGTATCTTTGTGAATCCGCTGCAGTTTGGTCAAGGCGAAGATTTTGCCGCCTATCCGCGCGATTTGGCTTGTGATAGTCAAAAGGCCGCAACAGCTGGAGTGGATTTCGTTTTTGCACCTAGCGTGGAAGAAATGTACCCGTTTGGTTATGAGAATATGATGACCTTTGTGGAAGTAAAAGGTCTTACCGAAGGCCTCTGCGGTCAGTCGCGCCCCGGACATTTTCGTGGTGTAGCCACAGTAGTTACTAAATTGTTTCAGATTGCTCAGCCCGATAAGGCTTATTTTGGTCAAAAAGACGCCCAGCAAGTGGCTGTTATTAAAAAGCTGGTGGCAGACTTAAATATGGACATTACGATTGTTACTGTGCCAATCGTGCGCGAAAAAGACGGCTTAGCTTTGTCGTCGCGTAATGTTTATTTAAATCAAGCGGAGCGTAGCGCGGCTCTCGTATTAAGTAAATCGCTTGCCTTAGCAAAACGACGCTTACAAGCGGGCGAAAGAAACAGTGAGAAACTTCTTGGCGCTATGCGCGCTTTGATTGAAGCGGAACCTTTGGCGCAGATTGATTATGCTGTGATTGTAGACAATCAAACCTTGGCGCCACTGCCTAAAGTGCAAGACAGCGCACTGATCGCTTTAGCTGTTCGCATTGGACGGACAAGACTCATTGATAATATTGTTTGGGAAAGAGCTGATATTCCCGCGGCTTTAGCTGGCGGAATTGATTGACAGATAGTTAACGAGCGGTTATCATAAAGCTAACAATTGTGGGAGGAATTTCTGTGCGTAACTCCATATTGGAATTACTTCGCGCTCATAGCAGCGACTATTTATCAGGCGAAGAAATTTCTAGACAGCTTTCTGTTTCCCGAACGGCAGTTTGGAAGCATATCCAGGCATTAAAACAGGCTGGCTATGAAATTGAGTCTCATACAAGACTCGGCTATCGATTGCTGTTGGCACCAGATCGGTTGCGGCCAGAAGAAATCATTCCGCATTTGACCACAGAATGGCTCGGTAAAAAAATTTTTTACTTTGATGAAGTGGAGTCGACGAATGCCATTGGCAGGGATGCTGCGTTAAAAGGCGCCCCGGAAGGAACCATTGTTCTTGCCGAAAGTCAATGTGCCGGCAAAGGTCGCCTGGCTCGAGGCTGGTATTCCCCGAAATATCAAGGAATTTGGCTTTCCATTGTATTACGACCGACAACATTTCGTCCTTATGATGCGCCGAAATGCAATTTAATGGCAGCTGTAGCCTTGGAACGGGCCATCTTTCGCGAAACCCAGATTCACTGTGGCATCAAATGGCCGAATGATTTGCTCTATGAAGGTAAGAAACTTGTTGGAATCTTGACGGAAATGAATGCTGACCTTGATATGATTAATTATATTGTGATCGGCATGGGGATTAATGTGAATTTTAATGAAGCAGAAATTCCGGACGAGCTCAAAGACATAGTGACTTTCCTTGCTAAACTGAAGGGATCCCCTGTGGATCGCAAGCAGCTTCTTGGTAAAGTATTAGAAGAGCTTGAAAGAGCTTATGATCAGATTAATGAACGAGGCTTTGCACCACTACTTGATGAATGGCGAAAAAAATCGATTACTTTAGGCAAAGTTGTTGATGTGATTGGCTTTAATCAGCGTTTTTCCGGCAAGGCCGTTGATATTGATTCGGACGGCGCTTTGTTGATTGAACGGGAAAGCGGCATTGAGCGAGTTCTTGCTGGTGATGTGTCAATTCGTGCTAAGTACTAAGAAAATTCACAATTTAAGTGGCAGGAGGATTTTTCATGCTTTTGGTTTTTGATGTGGGGAATACCAATATTGTACTCGGAGTCTATGATAAGAAAGAACTACGTGTGAACTGGCGGGTTTCGACAGACAGACAAAAAACAGCTGATGAATATGGCATGCTGATTTGTAATTTGTTTGCCTATGGGAAAATTGACGTAAAAAATATTGATGCCGTCATTATTTCTTCCGTTGTACCGCCCTTAACGGTACCGCTTACTCGCATGTCCCAGCGGTATTTTGGCGTTGAACCCATTGTTGTGGGGCCGGGAATTAAAACAGGTATTTTTATACGGTATGAAAACCCCCGCGATGTGGGAGCTGACCGGATTGTCAATGCCGTTGGCGCTCATGAAAAATACGGCGGTCCTTTAATTGTTGTTGATTTTGGTACGGCTACTACCTTCTGTGCGATTGCGCAAAACGGTGATTATTTAGGCGGCGCGATTGCCCCTGGTATTGGCATTTCTTCTGAGGCTTTGTTCCAACGTGCTGCCAAGCTGCCGCGTATTGAACTGATTAAACCGAAAAATGTAATTTGCCGCAGTACAGTCAGTAGTATGCAATCAGGTATTATCTATGGTTTTGTCGGACAAGTCAATGAACTGGTAAAACGGATGAGAGAAGAACTGGGCCATAAAGCCTATGTTGTTGCTACAGGCGGTCTGGCCAATCTGATTGCTCAGGAAACGGATGCGATCGATGTAGTAGAGCCTTTTTTAACGTTAGAAGGCTTGCGGATTATTTACGAAAGAAACTGTTAATGCGAATTGGTAAATCAAAGAAACTGTCGTCAAGGTACGGCGGTTTCTTTTTTTGTTGCTCTTTTCCCAGTCTTTCGGCTATACTACTAAAGGTATTATTATGTTACAAGGCAAGGAGGCTGATTTATGCAAATCGGGCCGATCAATTTACCTTATCCTGTGATTTTAGCGCCTATGGCTGGTGTTTGTGATCTGCCATTTCGATTGTTGGCGAAAGAAATGGGTTGTCCTCTAGTCGTCGCTGAAATGGTTAGTGATAAAGGTCTTATTTATAATAATAAACATACTCACGAAATGCTTAGGATTGAACCGGCCGAACGGCCAATTTCCATTCAGATTTTTGGCGCCGAACCAGCGGAAATGGCTCAGGCGGCTAAAATGGTGGAAGCCGCTGGTGCCGATATTCTTGATATTAATATGGGCTGCCCCGCGCCGAAAATTGTTAAAAATGGTGAAGGTTCTGCTTTGATGCGTCAACCAGCATTAGCCTATGAAGTGATTGCGGCGGTGGTTGCTGCAGTGAAGATTCCTGTCACCGTAAAATTTCGTAAAGGCTGGAACGATGCGGAAGTGAATGCGGTAGAAATTGCCCAGTTGGCGCAGCAGGCCGGAGCGGCGGCTATTGCTGTTCATGGCCGTACGCGTGAACAGTTTTATGCTGGCGAGGCTGATTGGTCCATTATTAAAGCCGTGAAGGATGCTGTGACGATTCCGGTTATTGGTAATGGCGATATTAGATCACCTGAAGATGGTTGCCGCATGATGCAAGAAACGGGTTGCGATGGAATTATGATTGGCCGTGCCGCCCAAGGGAACCCGTGGATTTTCCAGCAGACGATCGCCTATATGAAAACAGGTCAAAAAATGGCAGAACCGTCGCGGCAGGAACGGATAGCGATGCTATTAAAACACTTTGAATTGATGATGTATTATAAAGGCGCTCATATTGGTATTCGGGAAATGCGTAAGCATGCAGCTTGGTATACGAAGGGGCTTCCCGGCTCGGCAGAACTTCGCCGCCTGTTTAATCAGGCCGAAAGTGAAGCTGATTTTCGTGCTGTAGCCGCAAAGATTGAAACTTATTAAAGCGCTAAGAAAGCAACTCGAGGCATTTCGCTTCGAGTTGCTTTCTTTTTTGGTATGGGAGAGAAAGCGGTAACATATACTAGCAGGAGATGGAAATTTTCACCGGAGCTGACTTAAAGGGGAATGAAACAGGCATTATGACAAACAACCATATTTTAAGTGTCAGTCTAGGGTCTTCAGAGCGTAATCATTGCACAACGGAATGGTTGGAAGGAAAAAAGTATACAGTAGAGCGGCGCGGGGTTGATGGCGATAAAAAAAGAGCGATTGAGCTGATTCAGGCTATGGATGGCCGTGTCGCCGCGTTTGGTCTAGGAGGGACTGATCTTTATATTTATGCCGGAAACAGACGGTATCGCTTTTATGAAGCGGCGCAGATCGCGAAAGCAGCTGTCAAATCGCCCCTTGTGGACGGCAGCGGTATAAAAAACACGCTAGAACGCAGAGTACTCACTTATTTGGAGCAAACGGGATTTTCCTTTCAAGGCAAAAAAGTTCTGCTTGTCTGCGCAGTAGATCGCTTTGGCTTGGCGGAAGCTTTTGTACAGGCAGGCTGCCAAGTGGTTTTTGGCGACCTATTATTTGGCCTGGGCTGGCCTGTTCCGATTCGCAGCCTCAAAACGTTAGCAAGGCTGGCATTTTTTTTAGCGCCTATTATTACGAAGTTGCCTGTTGGCTGGTTCTACCCTATGGGCAAAGCGCAGATCGAGTCAAAGCCACGATATTCCCGATTCTTTGAAGAAGCCGATATTATTGCCGGTGATTTTCACTTTATTAGACGGTATATGCCACTAAAGCTTGCGGGGAAATTAATTTTGACCAATACAGTAACGCAGGATGATCTTGCTCTGCTTGCGGCAAGAGGGGCAGCTACCGTTGTCACAACGACTCCGAGCATGGGGGGGCGTTCTTTTGGCACCAATATTCTTGAAGCGCTGCTAGTTGCTCATAGTGGGCGTTGGCCAAAAGCGCTTACGCCACTAGAATATCTAGAATTGATGGAACGGCTTCAGATTCAGCCGCGTATTGTTCATTTGTCCTGAAGAAGGCAAGTCGCAGGGAGGAATTGGGATGGAGAAATTTGCTTTTATTGTTCACCCGCTCACCGCAAAAGATTTTTCACGCAAATTTTCGTTTACAAAGACGTGGCCGGATCGTTGGGTTGAAGGCATGATCAAATATATTCCGCCGTTGAAAGTTTCATCAATACAGGGGATATCATCTCCTTATGGTCAAGCAGAAGGTTGGTTTATCGGCTGTCCGCTCACCGCTCGTCAAATGATGGAATTGCCGGAAGAAGTCGTATTGAAAAAGATTATTGGGGCAGGGAAGATTGCAGAAAAACTTGGGGCTGAGATGTTGGGGCTCGGCGCCTTTACTTCGATTGTCGGTGATGCAGGCATAACGATAGCGAAAAATTTAACGATACCTGTTACGACTGGCAATAGCTATACTGTTGCGATGGCTTTAGCGGGAACGCGTGAAGCGGCGAAGAAGATGGGGATTTGTTTAGAAGAAGCTAGAGTCGTTATCCTGGGAGCTACTGGATCCATTGGCGCAGCTTGTGCACAACTTCTGTCACGGGAAGTTTCTGATCTTATCTTAGTGGCTCGTGATGAAAGCCGCTTGGAAAAACTTTCTGGGCAGATCTTAAAAAGCACAGGTTTAGCTGTGCAGGTAACGGCAAATACTAAGGCTGCTTTAAAAGCAGCTGATATTATTATTGCCGTAACGAGTTCTGTGGAAAGCTTAATTGAACCAACTGACTTAAAGAGTGGGGCCGTCGTCTGCGATGTAGCAAGACCGCGCAATGTAGCGAAAGCTGTAGCTTCTGTTCGTAAGGATGTGTTAGTGATTGATGGGGGGATTGTAAAAATTCCAGGGGAAGTGGATTTTGGCATTGATTTCGGCTTTCCGCCAGGGACTGCTTATGCTTGTATGGCTGAAACAATCTTGCTTTGTTTAGAAAAGTATCAAAAAAACTTTACGCTTGGGCGTCATATTTCGGTAAAACAAATTGAATGGATTAGCGCTATGGCGAAAAAACATCACTTTCGGTTGGCTGGTCTGCGCAGCTTCGATAAACCTTTGACCGATCAAGACATTGAAAAAATTCGTCTACAAGTACAGGGCGATGGCGGATATCTGGCAAAGGGGATAGGCTAGTAATGATTGACAAACCACTGCTTTATGCCTATAATAGTGCATAAAACTAAGGGGAATTATGTGTTGTGATAAATTCGCTTTAGTTTAGGTAGAAAGTGTCAAGTTTATGGCTTGGCACTATTTATATTATTCTGCCCATTTTTAGGAAAAAGTCAGAACGCAGTAATCTCGGTAATGTGTCAGCAAGAAGTGAAGTTAGGGTTAAAGGAGACAGACATATGGCTGAAAAAGAGGTAATTTTAACCGGAGAAGGCTTAAAAAAGCTGGAAGACAAACTAGAACATTTAAAATCAGTGCGCCGCTTAGAAGTAGCTGAGCGCATAAAACAGGCAATCGAATTTGGCGATATTAGCGAAAACTCCGAGTATGAAGACGCCAAAAATGAGCAAGCCTTTATCGAAGGCGAAATCCTTACATTAGAAAAATCCCTGCGCAATGCGAAACTCATTGATCAGAGTACAGTCGGTATTGACACCGTTTCTATTGGGTCTACTGTCATTTTAAAAGATCTTGAATTTAATGATGAACTGGAATATACCATTGTCGGTTCTGCCGAAGCTGATCCCAGTGAACTCAAAATCTCCAACGAATCACCTGTAGGGCAAGCTATTTTAGGGTGTAAGATTGGCGAAGTGGTCGAAGTGAATGTTCCAGCAGGCATTTTAAAATATGAAATTTTAACTATTAAACGCAGCTAATTGGTGTGCTGTTATCGGGGGCAAGAGGAAAGATGAGTAAGAATAAAGCAGCCGGTGATCAACAGGTTGCCGCTACGGAAGATCTAAATGAATTAATGAAAGTTCGCCGGGAGAAGTTAGCTGCCATTACCGACAAAGGGATTGAGCCCTTTGGTCGAAATTATGACGCTACGCATCACGCGCAAGCGATTCTAGACAATTTTGACAGCTTAGAAGGTCAGACTGTAAAAGTCAGTGGTCGGCTTGTTGCCGTAAGAGGCCATGGCAAAGCAAGTTTTGCTCATGTAACGGATATGAGTGGAAAAATTCAAATTTATTTTCGCCAAGATGCGATGGGAGAAGCAAAGTATGAAGAGCTTCACCTTGCAGATATCGGCGATATTATTGGCGTAGAAGGCACGGTATTTCGCACACAACGCGGCGAAATCAGCGTAAAAGCAGCTACGTTTACTTTTTTGGCCAAAGCACTGCGTCCGTTGCCGGAAAAATTCCATGGCTTAAAAGACGTAGAAATGCGCTATCGCCAAAGATATCTTGATTTAATTATGAATCCAGAAGTTAAAGATACTTTTGTTAAGCGCAGCCGGATTATTTCTACATTACGGCAATTGCTTGATGAAAAAGACTTTCTGGAAGTAGAAACTCCCATGATGCATGGAATTCCCGGCGGTGCAGCAGCAAAACCGTTTATTACCCACCATAATGCACTTGACGTGGATCTTTATATGCGTATTGCGCCGGAGCTTTACTTGAAACGTCTTATTGTCGG
>URQW01000064.1 GCA_900550105.1 uncultured Pelosinus sp. | reverse complement strand
AGCCAATTAAATAACGCCGAACGGGCGCCGCCGATATGGAAGGGTCCTGTAGGACTCGGGGCAAACCGAACGCGAATGGGTTGTTGTTGATTCACAATTGAAACCTCCTCTTCCTGAACTATTTTACTTCGCTGTTAGCCAAAAACATCCTGCTAAAAAAAATAAAAAAACGGAAAATACCGGGACTTTTCCCTTTGTCCCGGTTAGTTTGCCCTTTTTCAGTTTTTAAAAAATCAAGGACTATATAACGTCAGATAGAAAAAACCTTTATTTATATCAGGCACAATATAAGTAGTATGAGATTCAGCCTGTCCAACTGCTGTTTTTACGCCATCAGACAAACAGACGAGCCGCCAAAAAATCTGATCATTATACCAGACTTCCCCCAAGGTAGTTCCGTCATTTTGCCTGACAAAAGAAAAATTTACTTTAAAGCCATTTTCCGCTGCTTGAACCACTGAAGGCTGACTGACAAAAAGAGTGAGACTAAACAGAATGAGAAGAAAGCGTATTTTGCGTCTCATCAGCAAATCCCTCCGCTAAGCAAATTCATTTGCTTCTAATATATGCAATGCTTAGCAGCTTATACATGAATAATCGAAGCAATCGCTTGCGCGGCAATCCCCTCTTGGCGACCGGTAAAACCAAGTTTCTCTGTTGTAGTTGCTTTTATATTGACTTGTTTTATAGCAATATGTAAGGCTGTAGCAATCTTTTGATTCATCGCTGCAATATGAGGCGCCATTTTGGGTGCTTCCGCAATAATCGTCGCATCAATATTATGTACGTAATACCCCTCCTGCTCTAGCAGTGAAAAAACTTCTTCTAGCAGTATGAGACTAGAAATCCCCTTATACCGCGGATCTGTATCTGGAAAATGGCGACCAATATCACCAAGCCCGGCGGCACCGAGCAAAGCGTCTTTAATTGCATGAAGCAACACATCCGCATCAGAATGTCCCTTAAGACCTAGCGAATAAGGAATTTCTACACCACCTAAAATAAGCGGACGCCCCTCACAAAAGGCGTGAACGTCATACCCAAAGCCGACACGCGGCAAGACTGGCTGTTGCAAAAATGCCCTAGCCACTGTCAAATCTTCCGGCGTAGTAATTTTTATATTTTCGTATTTGCCTTCCACCATCTCTACAGCCACTCCCAATCGTTCCACAAGCGAAGCGTCATCAGTTCCAAGCACTCCGTCCCTTGCGGCGGCTTCATAAGCTTTTTTTAGTAAGGCAGTATCAAAAACCTGTGGCGTTTGGACCGCCCATAAGCGCTTCCGATCCGGTGTCGCCTGAATCTTACCAGCAACGACTTCTTTAATCGTATCTTTCACTGGCACGCCTACCACAACAGCCTTTACTACTTTCGCCCGTTCGATCGCACTGACAATCGTGGCAGGATCAATTAACGGCCTGGCGCCATCGTGAATGACTGCCAATCCGTCATCAGTAAGGCTGTTTAAGGCATTGGCAATAGAATACTGCCGTTCACTGCCGCCTGCAATGATTTTCCAGGGTTTTGCGAGCGCCGCCTCCTGGAGCATCGTGTGAATTTCATCTATTTCATTTTTTTCCGCTACAATCACCAAGGAATCAATGAGAGCTACACTTGCCAACACTCTTGCAGTTTGCACTAGAATCGGCTCATGAAAAAGAGGAACAAATAACTTGTTCCTCTTAAGCCCCATACGTTTTCCCTGTCCGGCAGCGGCAATAATTGCCGTTATCATTGATAAGCCTCCCAGTGTCATTTATAAGGCCCGTTCCATTGCCTTAAGCTTGGCAAAAATCATCCGACCTGCGGCCGTTTGTAAGACCGATGTAACTAAAACTCCAATTGTTTCTCCCATGTGACGCTTACCGCCATCAACCACAATCATCGTGCCGTCATCTAAATAGGCAACACCTTGACCGTTTTCTTTACCATCTTTTACAATATGCACAACCATCTCTTCGCCTGGCAGTACAACAGGCTTTACGGCATTAGACAGTTCATTAATATTAAGAACAGAAACACCCTGCAGTTCCGCAACCTTGTTAAGATTATAATCATTGGTAATTACTTTGGCGTTTAATAACTGGCCAAGCTTGACTAGCTTAGCATCAACTTCTGCAATATCTTCAAAATCATGGGAATCAATCTGAACAACCAGACCTAATTCTTTTTGCATACGATTTAAAATATCCAGGCCGCGCCGTCCTCGATTTCGTTTTAACAAATCTGATGAATCGGCAATATGCTGTAATTCTTCTAATACAAAACCAGGAATGAGCAACGTACCTTCAATAAAACCACTTTTGCAAATATCAGCGATGCGACCATCAATGATTACACTTGTATCTAAAATTTTCGCTGATGATACAGCAGCCGCCTTTTCTTTTGTTTTCTCGCGATTCATCCAGGGAATCGCCGTAACCAGAGCTACAAGCTCGTCACGTTTGCGAATCGCCACATTAATTCCCAAATACCCTAAAATAATACTAAGCAGTCCAGGAATATATTTACCGACAATAGGCAACGGTAAAAAAGCCGCTCCAAGCAAACTGGATATGATAAGACCGATCGCCAAACCAATGGACCCGGCCAGTACATCATACATAGGCATTTTGTTCAATTGCGCTTCAACCCAATAAGTAAATTTCCACAGGTTACTAATTAAGTAAGGAGCCAGCAAAAATCCGATAATTGCGCCAATACTTGCTCCTAGAATAAAAAGCAGCAAGGTAGCCAGCGTAATACCGAAGATTCCATAATTGAGCAAATCCACATTCAACAAATCCTGAATAAAAGGCATAATCCTGTCAGTCAAAACGACACCGCCAACAGCGGCCAACAAAGAACAGGAAAAGCGTAAAATCTTATCTAGCAAACTCTTAGCACCTCCTTTCTTCCAAAAAATTCAAAACAAATTTCTAATGGATAGTATTGCCAAAACCGAAAAAATATATACTCCTTATCCCTTCAGAAAAGACAGAGATAATGAGTTTAGTATAACAAAGGAAGGGGTGATTGTCAAATTTATCTATTGTAGCACAAGAGACCATACTTGTCAATTCTCTGTAAATTACGCTCTTTGTTGACAATTGCCTAGCGGCCTCTATATAATAGATTTCAAAGTGAGGTGCACAAATCATGCCTGAAGATGATTGCTTAGACTTTCAATCTGTTGTTGATGAATACCTAATTCGTCACCGCAGTGTTATGGATGTAATGACAAAGTATCAAGAAACAACGACCCGCGTGAATCGTGCTCTAGCCAAAGCAGTGACCGAGTGCGGCTGCGTGAGTATTCATGCTCAAAAACAGCAAATTCCGGCAGATACGGAATTTAAAGAACTCAAAAATTATATGCAGACCCATCTATCAGGAGCGCCCTGCCCTGCCTGTCAGGAAATTCTTTCAAAAGAAATCGGCCACAGTCTCTTTTATTTAGCGGCCCTTTGCAATTTGACTGGACTAACTTTAGATGAGGTCATTACGAAAGAGTGTAAAAATGTAAAAACTTTAGGTGTATTTAACTTGACCTAATGGCATACATCATAGTGATTTTGCAACAAATGACGACAGAGCCTGTCGTCTTTTTTTATTGTCTTCTCGCGTTTAGTATCTTCTCGCGCTTGTAGTACATAAAGGCAAGAATTTAAGGCTATTCTAACTAGGAAAGACTCGTAAGCGGCGAGGAGGCGGCCATGAAAAAATTATTGCTTTATCTTTGTCTCGGCTTTCTTGTATTTTTCGGCGGCGCTGTTTTATTCTATGCCGCTTCGCCTTGGCCGCTACTTCGAATCCAACCAAAACCTCTGCAACCGCCGCAAAAAGTTTATGACTACTACTTAATTATTCACGAACAAACTGGCGAAACTTTAATGTATGTACCACTTGTCGTTGCCGTTGGCGATGAAGTAATTACGGAACAAAACCAGCGGTTTCGCATTATCCGACTGGAAGAGAACCGTGCGATCGCTCGTTATATCGAAAATATCGACATGTCAAAATATAAAAGTCCCTAGCTGTGTCGCTCCCACAGCGCTTGCTCGCGTACTCGCTTCAAACCGTCTTTAATCATTTTAGCCCGCGATTCGCCGATTCCATCTACATCATCAAGATCTTGAATCGTTGCACCAGCAATGCGGGGCAAGGTGTTAAAATGCTGCACAAGATTTTGAATCACAAGCTGTGGCAGACGAGGAATATGGGCTAAGATTCGATAGCCTCGCGGCACCATTGGCAGATCTAAGGCATTGGCTGTTACACTATAACCAAGCAGCCGACCCAACACAGTCGCTTCCAAATGGTCTTCCGGCAATTCAGCAATTTGTTTGCGCAAAAGACAGGCGGTCTGATTTTCTTCTAGCAACGCATAATCTTTCAGTAAAACTTCGACGATATCTTTTTCCACTTCTAACTCTTCTAGCTGCATGCTCACAAGGCGTCCTTCCGTACCGAGTTCGACAATATAGCGTTTCACTTCCTGTACAATCCGACTAACATGCTCAGCGCGAATCAGAAGCGAAATCACATCACCTAATGTGACTAAATCCTCAAATTCCAAAGCGATCAGTGTCGATAATCCCTTATTGAGCACAATACGATACTTCTCTAACGTTTGCAAAGCTTGATGGGCGCGATTGAGCAGCGTGGAAATTTCACTTAAAATATAACGGCGATTTCCTAGATAGACAGTGATGATATTGCGCCGATGAGAAATGGCAATGACTAAAGCGCCCGTCTGTCTAGCGACGCGCTGAGCCGTTCGATGCCTTGTACCTGTTTCACTTGTAGTGATCGTGTATTCTGGTACAAGCTGGGCATTGGCTACTAAAATTTTTTTGCCATCTTCTGATAGCACGATCGCACCATCCATCTTCGCTAATTCATAAATTCCGGCAGGAGTAAACTCGGCATTAATCACAAAGCCGCCATCCACTAACTCCATGGCGCCTTTATTATCATTGATCAGTACGAGTGCGCCCATTTTACCGCGCTGAATGCTTTCCAGCCCTTCTCTAAGCGGCGTGCCTGGCGCTAGTTTTCCCATGATTTCAATAAAACGTTCATCCCATAAGCGCTCTTCTTTCACTTTAGTCACTAAATACCGCCTCCATTGCCTGGTGAATCGATGATACGCCAATCAGATGATAGTCGCCTTTCACCCTGTCTACATTCCCCTGGGGAATAATAAATTTTTGAAACCCCAGATTAGCCGCCTCGCGAATTCTAAGGTCAATATGCGAAACCATGCGAACCTCGCCAGTAAGCCCCACTTCTCCCATGACAACAGTGAGTGGCGAAACGGCGATATTCCGAAAACTCGAGGCCACAGCGAGCGCAATGGCCAAATCAGCGGCTGGTTCATTGACTTTAATGCCGCCTACAGCATTGACATAGGCATCTTGGTTACCGAGATTTAGTCCCAAGCGTTTTTCTAAAACAGCCATTAGCAAGATTAAGCGGTTATAATCAAAGCCCGCCGCCATCCGTCGCGGCATGCCAAACACAGTCGTACTCACAAGCGCCTGCACTTCAATTAGCAGCGGGCGAATACCTTCGAGGCAAGCTACGACGACAGAACCTGGCGCATCTTCCGGTCGTTCGGCTAAGAGTAGCGACGAAGGATTTTTCACTTCTCCGAGGCCTTCTTCCTCCATACTAAACAACCCACTCTCACTGGTAGAGCCAAAGCGGTTTTTGATGGCTCGAAGTACTCGAAAAGCATAGTTTCTTTCGCCTTCCAGGTAAAGAACTACATCCACCATATGTTCTAGCATACGCGGTCCCGCAATATTCCCCTCTTTAGTGACATGGCCAATAATCACAACAGGAATCGAACTTTCCTTTGCTAATCGCATCAGTTTGCCCGTAGATTCCCTAACTTGCGCGACACTGCCTGGCGCACTATCAAGGTCAGGACTATACATAGTTTGAATCGAATCAATAACTAGTAGAGCCGGTTGAATCGCTACAGCTTCTGTCTCAATAACCGTAAGATTCGTTTCCGTCATAACTAGCAGCTGATCTTGCAGCGTTCCTAATCGATCAGCCCGCAACTTTGTCTGTGCTGCCGACTCCTCACCGGATACATATAAAACTTTCCCCTGCGTCTGGCTAACAAAACCAGCTACTTGCAAGAGTAAAGTAGATTTTCCGATACCAGGATCGCCTCCGAGCAAAATCAATGCCCCAGGAACAATCCCCCCGCCAAGAACGCGATCAAATTCTTTCATACCGATGGAAAAACGCGGTAGAGCGGCAGAATTGACAGCTGTAATCGGCTGTGGCTTCGCTGCTGGCACATGAAAAGCCTTAGCGGCTGTCTTCACGACAACCTCTTCTACCATACTGTTCCAAGCGCCGCAAGCCGGACATTTTCCCAGCCACTTCAAAGAATCATGGCCACACTCCTGACAAACATAAACTGTTTTATTTTTAGCCACTTTTCGCCTTCTCTCTCTTTCTATGCATGTAGAGCGAAACAAGCACTCTAAGATCTTTAGAGTGCTTGTTTTCGCTTTATCAAAGCCGCTTTCCTGCTTTAGTCTTGTTTAGCAAAGGTCAGTTTATGCTGTTCATCAGCACTAACAGCAATCGTATCGCCCTCTTTACTGTCCCCTTGAGCATCAGTTCCGCTACTTCATCTTCTACCAGCTTCTGAATCGCCCGGCGAAGCGGTCTAGCGCCATAAGCGTGATCGCGTCCCTCTTTAATTAATTCCTGCTTCGCTGCTTCGTCAACCGCTAAAGCTAACTCACTGGCTTTCAACCGTTTTGCGACATCAGCTAACATAATATCAACGATCTTGCCTAAATCTTGATCATTTAAACTGCTGAACACAATCATTTCATCAACACGGTTTAAAAATTCAGGCCGGAAAGTCCGTTTCACTTCGTCCATTACCTGCGCTTTAGCCTGATCGTTTTCTTTGGCTTCATCTTTCACAGCCATAAAGCCCAGAGAGGAGCCTTCTTTTCTAAGATGTTTCGCTCCCACATTCGATGTCATAATAATCACTGTGTTTTTAAAGTCAACAGTCCGCCCCTTACTATCAGTAAGCCGTCCATCTTCTAAGACCTGCAGCAACATATTAAATACATCATAATGAGCTTTTTCAATTTCGTCGAGTAAGATAACCGAGTAAGGCTTCCGCCGCACGGCGTCTGTTAATTGGCCGCCTTCTTCATAGCCTACATAGCCAGGAGGCGCTCCTACCAGCCGTGATACAGTATGTTTTTCCATATACTCTGACATATCCAGGCGAATCATCGCTTCTTCATCACCGAACATGGCTTCCGCCAAAGCTCTAGCTAGCTCCGTTTTACCAACCCCTGTAGGCCCAAGAAAAATAAAGGAACCAATGGGACGCTTCGGATCTTTAAGACCAGCGCGGGCGCGCCGTACTGCTTTGGCAACCGCTTTTACTGCATCATCTTGACCGATTACGCGCTTATGGAGAATTTCTTCCAACTGTAGCAGACGATCAGACTCGCCTTCCGTTAATTTTTTGACAGGAACCCCGGTCCAACTTGCTACTACTTCCGCAATATGGTCTTCCGTAACCTCTACTAGGCCGCTGCCCTGCTGCTTCCACTCTTTTTGCCGCTGTTCCAGCTCTTTGATTAGTTTTTGCTCTTCATCACGCAATTTAGCAGCTTGTTCAAACTCCTGTGTTGATATAGCCGCTTCTTTTTCCGTCTGAATAGCGGTGATACGTTTTTCCAAAGAAGATAAATCAGGCGGCAACGACATAGATTGAATTCTCACACGTGATGCGGCTTCATCCATCAAGTCAATGGCCTTATCAGGTAAAAAGCGATCGGAAATATAGCGATGTGACAATTTGACTGCGGCGATAATCGCTTCATCACTAATTTTAGCGCGATGGAACGCTTCATATTTGTCGCGAATTCCCTTTAAAATTTCGATAGCGTCTTCTTCAGTTGGTTCACCCACCTGAATCGGTTGGAAACGTCGTTCCAAGGCGGCATCTTTTTCAATATATTTTTTATACTCATCAAGTGTTGTCGCGCCAATTGCCTGTAATTCACCGCGCGCCAAGGCCGGTTTTAAAATATTAGCAGCATCAATAGCCCCCTCAGCAGCGCCAGCGCCAATAAGAGTATGCATTTCATCGACAAATAAAATAATATTACCAGCTTGACGAATTTCTTCCATTACTTTTTTCAACCGTTCTTCAAATTCGCCGCGATACTTAGATCCAGCTACCAAGGACGCAATATTTAAAGAAATGACTCGTTTATCTTTTAATAATTCCGGTACGCGTCCTTCCATAATTTTAGCGGCCAATCCTTCAGCAATAGCGGTTTTGCCTACGCCAGGCTCGCCAATCAATACGGGATTATTTTTAGTCCGACGACTTAAAATTTGAATGACTCGCTCAATTTCTTTGTCGCGGCCAATAACCGGATCAATTTTTCCTTCCTGCACTAACTTGTTTAGATCACGCCCAAATTCGTCAAGTGAAGGAGTTTGTCCGCCAGCGCTATTGCTTTTCGGCGCTTGCGGCTGTGGCGTCTGGCCAGCCATGGAATAGGCGCCTAAGAGTTTTAAAACAGCTTCTCTGACGACAGCGAGGTCGGCCCCCATGCCGACAAGAACCTGTGAGGCAATCCCTTCCTGCTCGCGGATCAGACCAAGCAGTAAATGTTCCGTCCCAATATAATTATGACCAAACTGCTGCGCTTCTTCGAAGGAAAGCTCTAGCACATGCTTTGCTCGCGGCGTATAAGTAATTTCATTGGCTGGCTGCGCCCCACTGCTGCCAATCACCGCTTCAATCTGCTGGCGAATCGCTTCCGCCTGCACACCTAGTGAGGCAAGAGCTTTCGCGGCAATCCCTGATCCCTCGTCAACAAGGCCTAGCAGCAAATGCTCTGTGCCTACATAAGGATGACCAAAATTCTGTGCTTCTTCCTGCGCTAATAATAAAACCCGTCTAGCTCTTTCAGTAAAACGATTCAACATCATCGATTCCCTCCTTCATTTTGTGCTAATCTATTGCGAATAAATGCTGCTCTCAGCTGACCTCTAGCCTCGGCCGGAACGCCCTGTTCCTGGCACTTTCTACTCATATAATTTGGTCGTGTAAAGACAAGCAATTCGTTAAAAATGCTCGGGTCAACCCCATTAATAATTCCCATATCGACGCCGAGACGTACTTCACTGAGTTTCGCCAAGGCTTCTTTTGCCGTAATAGTGCGAGCGTAACGTAAAATACCATAAGCTCGCCATAGCCGATCAGCCAAAGCCTCTTCTGATTGTTTGAACAACATTTGCCGAGCCGTTCTTTCCTGGCCAACCAGCTGTAATACTACACCACTTAAGCGGTCAACAATTTCCTCTTCTGTATATCCTAAGGTCAATTGATTCGAAACTTGAAAAATATTGCCAATGGTTTCCGTGCCTTCGCCATAAATCCCGCGAACAGCAAGCCCCAACTGTGTAACAGCGCCCATAATCCGATTGATTTGCTGGGTTAGAACAAGAGCTGGTAAATGAAGCATGCAGGAAGCCCTCATCCCTGTACCGACATTAGTAGGACAAGCCGTTAAATAGCCTAACTGTTCACTAAACGCAAAGGTTAATGTTTCTTCGAGAACATTATCGACTTGATCGGCATTGGCCAAAGCCTTTGTCAAGTCAAGGCCTGGTTCCATGCATTGAATTCGTAGATGATCTTCTTCATTCACCATAATACTGACAGAAGCGTCAGAACGAATAAGAGCCGCGCGATTTGAAAAATTTTCAACAAGATGCGGACTAATTAAATGTTTCTCCACTAAAATACTGCGTTCAAGCGGCGAAAGCCCTTCCATCGCGATAATTCGGTATTGTTGTCCCTCTCGCTCTAAAGATTGTTTCGTAGCACAAACAGTTTGCATTACTTTCTGCAATTCGCCAGCCTCATTGCGATTTGGAAAGGGAACGCCTGCTAAATTGCGAGCTAAGCGGATACGACTTGCTAAAATCACATCACTTTCCGGGCCGCCGCCGAGCATCCACGGCTGAAGAATTTCCTGCGAAAAATCACTCATGCCTGTTCGCCTCCTTCAAAAGCATTGATCTCACTTTCTAGGGCGCGAATTTCATCACGGAAAGACGCTGCAGCTTCATATTCTTCTCGCTCTACAGCTTTTTCTAAGGATTGGCGAAGTCGTTTTAGCTTCTGTCTAACTTCCAACACTTCGCCGCTGCGCCGCGGCACCTTGCCAGTATGAGCGCTAGTGCCATGAATCCGGCGAATCACCGGTTCTAAATCTTGGGCAAAAACCTTATAGCAGGTGCCGCAGCCAATTTTGCCGCTACGGCTAAAATCCTGATAAGTCATACCGCATTCGGGGCAAGCCACGGCTGATTTCGGCTCTTGATGGCTAACAGGATGAAACATACCTTTCAAAAAATCCTGCACAGTAAAGACATGAGGGGTTACGGCAAAAACGAGCATTTCTGATTCTTTGGCGCATTCTTCGCAAAGATGCTGCTCTTGTTTCTGTCCATTAACAATCTTTGTAATATGCATACTTGCCTGTCGTTTCTGACACCGTTCACATAACATCGAATTCACTCCCCGCTGCGCTCGGACTGTCTGGCGAGAACTAATAAGACGGAACGAATTAGTTGGGGCCGATCTGCCGGGCTGACTTTATCATAAAAAATAGTAAAAAAGTATTCAATTAGAGCAGCTTCACGCTGAGTAATAAAATTCTGTTCCTTTAACCTGCCAATTAAAGCGATCGCTTCGTCTTTCGACAAATTCTCATCATCAATCCTTCTAGTCTCATGATGAACGATTTCAGCAAAGGGAAGGCGAGCGATACGGACAAAGCCGCCAGAGCCGCGCCGCGACTCAACGATATAACCGCGATCAATCGTAAACCGCGTACTGAGTACGTAGCTTACTTGGGACGGAGCGCAATCAATCCAGCTTGCCAGCTCATTACGTTTTAAAATCAGCATGTCGTCTTTTTGGCCAGACAATTTTCGCAATATAAACTGTTCAATCATATCGGCTACATTGCTCATAAAATCACCTCGCTTTTCTCTTTGACTTTTACTGACCTTTATCCTTATTTTATTTGACCTTTTGACTTTTAACAATGGACTATTTCCGTAGAAATAGTCCATTTTAGATCGTTTATATTTGTTTTGCTACAAAATCCTTTAATTTATACATTGTATCGTTAAAATTCAAATTTTGCTAAAAAACTTGTACAACAAGAAACTTTAAGTAATGTGTTTCTGGGGATGCTGGCAAAATCGGATGATCTTTAGCCTGCGTGCGATATTCCACTTCCCGAATTGTACGTTTCGCATCATTAGCGGCAGCAAGCACAACCTCATGAAAGAGTTCGCGTTCCATATGGAATGAGCAAGAACAAGTAATAAGGAAACCGCCGGGACGAACTAGCTTTAACCCGCGCAAGTTGATTTCCTTATATCCTCTGATTGCGCCGTCAATGGCATTACGACTTTTAGTAAAGGCAGGCGGATCCAGAATGACCACATCGTAAGTTTTCTTTTCATCGGAAATCGTCCGTAAATAATCAAACGCATTGGCTACTACGAAATTACACTTTTCCTCTACTTGATTCAAAGCGGCATTTTGTTTGGCCAGTTCAATTGCTTCAGCGGAAATATCGACAGATGTAACACTTTTCGCCCCATAGCTTGCCGCATGCACCGCAAAGGATCCTGTGTGACAGAAGCAGTCAAGTACTTCCTGATCTTTTACAAGCTGTTGCAAAAAGGCCCGATTCTCCCGCTGATCATAAAAGAAACCGGTTTTCTGTCCCTGAGCCACGTCAGCCTGAAAAGTAAAGCCGTTTTCCTTAACTGTAATCGTCGTAGGGAAATCACCTTTCAAATAACCGGTCTGAAGTGGGAGGCCCTCTAACTTGCGAACAGGCACATCATTTCTCTCATAAATTCCTGTCGGAGCAAAGAGTTCTTCTAAAACGGCAAGAATCGTTTGCTTATGGACATCAATTCCCAAGGCTAAAGTCTGTAGAACAAAAATATCGCCAAATTTATCAATAATCAAACCTGGCATAAAATCGGCTTCGCCGTAAATTAACCGACAATATTCCGGTTCTGCTAAAAACTGCTGCCGATACTGCCAAGCCGTTTGAATCCTTTTTTTGAAAAAATCATAGTCGATCGTCTCTGGTTCTCTGCTAAGAATCCGAACAATAATCTGCGACTGAGGATTGATAAAGCCACGGCCAATAAAATACTGCCTGCTAGAATAGACATCAACAATGTCGCCTGGTTCAAATTCGCCGTCAATATAATCAATCTCACTTTGAAAAATCCAAGGATGTCCTTCCTCCACTCGATGCGTTCCGCCGCGACGTAACACTACCCGGCAGATTCCATTCGTAGGCTGCCCTTCTTTTCGTTTTTTCTGTCCCATACACTTCTCCTTTATAGTTGAAAAAGGGCTTCTCAGCCCTTTTTCTTAGTACTCTTCTAGTATCTTTTTCCCAAAGGCCACGCCATATTCAAAGCATTGGTCAAGCTCAGCTTGATCAGCCTTCCATTTTACAAATAAGCCTTCATTAAAACGATCAAAGTTTGTTTTTCCTAAAAATTCATTAATATCTCCCTGGGCGCCGCCGTTCCAGCCATAAGTGCCAAAAGATCCAGCTAAGCGCTTACCAAATGGATTCAAGCCTTTCAAATAGACTAAAAAAGCGCCTACTAGTGGAATGACACTATTATTGAGCGTTGAAGATCCCACAACTAAACCTTTTGCATCTAAGAGATCAAGCATAATATCACTGCGATCTGCCACGGAAGTTTTATAAAGTTTAACCTGCAGACCTGTTGAAGCAATCCCTTCAAGTACATACTTTGCCATTTTATCGGTAGCGCCCCACATGGTATCATACACGATAATGACTTTATTTTCTTTATGCCCTGTTCCCCATTGTTCGTACTTAGTGAGAATATCTTCTACATGACTGCGCCACACTAAACCATGGCTAGGCGCAATCATCTTCAAGTCAAGTTCCTTTACTGCTTTTGCTGCTTTAGGAATCAAACGTGTATAAGGCATAAGAATATTCGCATAGTATTTAGCTGCTTCTTTTAGCGCTACTGTCAAGTCATTTTCGTCATCAAACAATTTTGAGGAACATACATGCTGACCGAAGGCGTCATTTGAAAAGAGAATTTTTTCGCCGTCAAGATAGCAGGCCATAGAATCAGGCCAATGCAACATCGGAAGTGGCATAAAATGCAGCTTGTTTTTGCCAAGGTCTAAAGTATCCCCTTGCTTAACAATCATAAAATCATATTCTTTGCCATAATGCTTGATCACTTCCGGACGGCCTTGTGCTGTCAAAACAACTTTTGCTTTTGGCGCCAGTTCCATAATCCGCGGCAAAGAACCGGAATGATCTGGCTCTACATGGTTTGTAACTACATAGTCGATATCGGCAATATCAACAATTTCCGAAATACGCGCAATCAGTTCATCACTCATGTACTCTTTGACATTATCAATGAGACAGATTTTTTCATCAACAATCAAGTAGGAATTGTAGGTTACACCGCGCGGTGTTGTATAGCCATGAAAATCGCGCAGATTCCAATCGATTGCTCCTACATAATATACTCCAGAAGCCAATTGTACTTTATTCATAAAAGTCACTCCTTACTAAACCATTAGTGAAAATTTTCATTTTGCCTTATTATTTTACAGCAAAATTGCAGCTCTTACCAGAAATTATTTTCCCAGTTACCAATAAAAATCACTGGACATTTTTTTACTCGCGATTTAAAATGAAAAGCTGTATAATAGGATTATGTACTATTTTAGAGACTGACTAAGGGGGCGACAATTGTTGAAATCCATCGGAAGACATATTACTGCCGATTTCTATGGCTGCAGTTTTAAAGATCTCAACAGTATTGAATTTATTCAAACTGCAGTACTTGCCGCGCTGAAAAATGCCAATTTGACACTACTTGATTTTTCTCATAAGACTTTTGAGCCCCAAGGCCTCACTGTTCTCGCGCTACTCGCGGGAAGTCATATGACTGTCCACACCTATCCTGATCGAGGCTTTGCCGCAATTGATATTTATACTTGTGAAGAACAAAGCCGTCCTGACCGAGCCATTCAAACAATGAAAGAATATCTTCACCCTGATAAACTAAAAACAACGAATATTAAGCGGGGAGATTTTGGTTCTGAACGTGACATGAAGCCAAAAATTAAAGTAAGCATTACTCCGTTCCGTCGCGTTCGCAGTACTGGAGCAAAAGTTCTTAGTATTTTCTCCCGCGTAAAGTAATATCATACTAAATTATATTGGGCACGAAAGACCTCTAATGCAAAAAAGAATTGAAATTTTGTATTAGAGGTTTTTTATTTACTTCATTTTATGCTATAATAACAAATAAAATAAATATTATCAACAAGGAGTTGTTTTTATTTGTTGAAAGACTTTGAACCAGCTAATTGTCAAGAAAATAGTAATCATTTTGAGTGTTTAGTAGCAAATTATATGAAGCGATTTACACTATTGTTGCATATGTTCTTTTGTTTGGCTTTAGTGATTACTGTGATTATTGCTCTGTATATGTTCTTCTCAGAGATATCCAATATTTTTGGCGGCGGCGACCTTAGCACGGCAGCAATTCACTCATTAGGATCACTACTCATCTTATGGACATTATCAGAACTGCTGAACTCGGAAATTCGTCATTTGCGCGGTGAAAAAATTAAAACGACTATTTTTATTGAAGTAGCCATTGCCGCTATTGTTCGCAAACTATTGATTCTAAGCTCGGAAGGATTGACTTTGCAGGACGGCAGTATTTTCTTAGCAACTTTGCTTGTTCTAGGTATTGTTCATTGGTGTCTCCAATCACGTTCTAACCGCATATAGTAGATAACTACATATACTACGAAACTAATAGAAAAACAGCCGTCAGTGATAAAACAATCGCTGACGGTATTTTTTAATACCTAAATAAAAGAATACAACAAAAAACCACTTCGTGATGAAGTGGTTTTTTGAAATCAGCAACTATCTATCCTCCCAGGCCGTCGCCAGCCAAGTACTTTCGACGTATATGGGC
>URQW01000063.1 GCA_900550105.1 uncultured Pelosinus sp. | reverse complement strand
TTTTTTTTTTTTTAGCGGAAATTAATAATATTGTTACAGGTGATGCCGTGACCGCTCTTAATAATGAGTTTTCATTAGCGCTTCGTTCTTCACCGCCTATTGTTTTCGCTGGCGAGAATGCGGCGATTGCTTTGCCTAAAATCGAAACGGCTACCATGCTTTTTACAAGTTTGCCGGGGAATTTGCAATTGAGTGTTGCTTTTAGGGGAGGGCTTACTTCGTGAAAAGCGAGCAAATCAATCCTTTTTTGCAGGCTTTAGTTACTGTACTAGGTCAGTTTGGCCTCCAGCCTGTAAATAAAGGTGCTATGCAGTTGAAATCAGGTTTAACTATTGATAAAGAAGTAACGACTGTGTTAGGTTTAGTCGGGGAATTGCAGGGGAATGTAGCCTATTCTTTGGCAAAATCAACTGCGTTGCAGCTTGCTTCAACCATGATGATGGGCATGCCTGTCGCAGAACTTGATGAAATGGCCCAAAGCGCTATTTCTGAGTTTTCGAATATGGTTACAGGGACAGCGGCAAGCTATTTTTCTGAACAGGGCGTAAAACTTGATATTTCACCGCCTTCGTTAATTATGGGGGACAACCTATTAATGTCGGTGAGTTCGGCTACAACAGTTGCGATTACGATGCAGACGCCCGTAGGCGACATTGAAGTCAATATTGCTTTTGTTGCGTAAAAAAAGTTTTTTTGCAAATTACTAGTTATAAGACGAAGGAACAACCATCTCATAAAGAGATGGTTGTTTGCTTTTATCTAATAAACGCGGAGGGCGCCATGGAGACTGTTAGAATTCTTGCCAGCATTATTTTTATTAATTTGCTGCTTAGCGGTGACAATGCAGTGGTCATTGCTTTGGCGAGCCGTAGTTTACCGCACCAAAAACAAAAAAAAGCAATTCTTTGGGGGAGTATTGGCGCGGTAGTGTTGCGCGTTCTGTTAACTTTTGGCGTTGTATTTATCCTCGCTGTGCCCTACCTTCAGCTGATTGCCAGTCTGTTATTACTCTCCATTGCCATAAAGCTGTTACAAGGGGAAAGCGAGTCAAAAGAGCGAATTGCCGCTGTTTCTTCTTTGGCAGAAGCGATTAAAATGATTATTACAGCCGATTTTATTATGAGCCTTGATAATGTAATTGCGATTGCCGCCGTAGCTAAAGGCAATCTGGTCTATCTGTTTCTGGGGCTTGCTCTTAGTATTCCAATTATTATGTTTGGCAGCCGTCTTGTTCAGCAAGCTTTAAGCAAATGGCCTGTGTTGATTTGGCTTGGTTCTATTTTTCTTGGCTGGACTGCTGGTGATATGGCGGGAGCGGACAGGCAAACGAGAGTTTTGTTAAGCAGTTGGCCCGCTCTATTAGAGTTATTGCCGTCACTTTTTGCTTGTTTTGTTTTGGCGGCAGGTCTATGGCTGAAAAGAAAACGTGCATAGGACGGCCCGTTCCAGGCAAAATAAAAGCAATGTCAAAATAGCTTGGAGGCATCTATGGAGAAAGAAAAAACTCTGATTCATTCAACCGATGAAGTGAGTCACGGTCCAGTGGAATCACTGTCAGGCGCAGGCGAGGCCAGTGGCACAAATTCGCCGGATGATCATTTTGATATTCATAAAAATCAACGTAAATACTATGAAATTACGCCATCGCCTGACCCCGATGAAGTTTTTTCCTGGCAGCGAGAGCATATTGCACGAGGCGATCAAGGGCAAGAGAATTATCCGCTAAATATTATTATTGATCCGGCGATGCGAGAAATGTATCAGCACGTTCATGCGCAGGGACTTACCAATGTGTTTGATCGTTACAGTCAACAAGAAAAAATTCGCTGTAATTTCTGTAAACAAGGGTTGTCATGCCAACTATGCGCTCAAGGGCCTTGCCGGATCAGTCCTAAAGTACCGCGAGGAACTTGCGGCGTTGACGCACATACGATGGTGGCGCGAAATTTTGTATATCGCCATGTAACAATTGGAACCGCTGCTAATATATTTCATGCCGGTCAAGCCGCGAGAACATTGAAAGCGGCCGCTACTTCGCCGGAAAGCGGTCTAAAAATTCGTGAACCGGAAAAATTATTTTTTTATGCACGAGAAGCGGGATTAGGCGCTTTTTCCCAAGTGAATGAAGCCGCCATTGCTTTTGCCGATTTTTGTTTAGCTGATATCGGAAGGCCCTATTGGGAGGAATCGCTGTTAACGAAAGTATTTGCGCCTGTGAAACGGCGTACTCTTTGGTCTAATTTGGGGATTTTCCCTGGCGGCGGCAATAGTGAAGTTGCGTTGGCTCAGACAAAATGTATGACGAATTTGAATGCGGATCCTGTTGATTTTTTGCTTACGGCGGTTCGCCTCGGCATAGCCAATGAATATCAAGGTCTCTTTGCGCTTGATATTTTACAGGAAATTCTTATGGGAACACAAAAAATTACCACGCAGGAACAGAATATGGGACTTCTTGACAAAGAAAAAGTCAATATTGTAACAAATGGTCATATGCCGCTTTTAGCGCAAGTTCTTATTGCGAAAGCCTCGGAAGAAACTTGGCAGAAAAAAGCCCAGGAGATGGGCGCCGCAGGAATTCAAGTTTTAGGTCATGTCTGTGAAGGACAACAATTACTAAATTATCGCGGCATGCAGGAATTGGAAGCCTATCGGGGGCAAGAAGGCGAATGGTTGAGTGAAGAATATCTGCTTGCTACAGGCTGCGTCGATCTTTTCATGTTTGACTATAACTGTACGGTGCCAACTTTGCCTCTCTATGGCAAACGGTTTGGCACAAAGTTGATTAGTACACACGAGGTGATTCGGCTACCTGGGGTAGAAACGCTCGCCTTTGTTCCAGAAAAGATGGAACAACAAGCTGAGACGATTTTGCAAAAAGCCTTAGAAGCTTATCAGGAAAGAAAGGAACAAAATCGGCCTGTTTATATACCAAACTATACGACGAAATGCATGGTCGGTTTTAGTACCGAATCGGTCAAAGAGGCTCTTGGCGGTACGTGGGAGCCGTTGCTTGAAGCAATTAAGGCAGGAAAAATCCGCGGTGTTGCGACGATCGTCGGTTGTACTACAGCAGCCTATGGTCAGGGCGGTAGCAATATCTTCCGCATAACAAAAGGGTTAATTGCCAAAGATGTTTTGATTTTGTCAGGCGGCTGCACGTCGTCGGTCATGGAGTACACGGGGCTGACGCGGCCAGAAGCTGCGGCAGAATGTGGGCCAGGCCTAAAGGAAATTTGCCAAGCACTCGGCATTCCACCAGTTCTTTCTTACGGCGCTTGTGTTGATATTGGCAAGATGACGCAAACAGGCAAGGAACTAGCAGAAGCTCTTGGTGTGGATACGAAGGATTTGCCCTTAGTAATTGGCGCGCCGGAATATTTAGAGCAAAAAGCTGTAGCTGATGCTTGCACGGCCATTGCTTTGGGGTGGCTGGTACATGTGGCTCCTGTCCCTTCCGTAACCGGCAGTGATGTAGTCGTCAAAACACTTACAGAAACGACAGAAACTCTAGGATTAGGAAAACTCATGATTGAAACTTCCGCCGATAAAGCTGTAGAAATTTATCTGGATCATATCGAAGGAAAACGGCGAGCCCTAGGCCTCTCATAAGATGTAAGAATACCAAAAAAGCTGTCTCAGGATATTCTGAGGCAGCTTTAATTTTATGGCGCTATAAGAATTTTTTGTTTGTAGGTAAATAGATAGGTCGTTTCTAGTTGCTTGTTTTGATTAAAGTGCATGAACCCCCAGTGAATAAATCCTGTTGGCGAAGTATAGCGCAAGTCAGAAATAGTGATACAGAAACTTGCCTCGGTTTTTGTGACAAAATAGTAGGGATAAGGTGTGAAGAATTGGAAGAATTGGTCTAGGCGCGTGCCTGTTCCCAAAGCTAGTAGAGCATTTTCCTCACTCATTGGTAATACTTTATTTTCGGTAAGAATCCCTGATAAAGTAGTGTAATTTCCCAGATGAATCTTTTGTTCGCTTTGCACAATATAATCCCAGCACAAGCCATGATTTAGGCTCGGCATAATATAAATGTGTCGGGCTGCTTGATTTTTATAGTGCTGTTGTAGCTTACTCTTAACAACATAGCGAAGTTGGTATTGGAGCAGAACATAGGCAGCAGCGAAACAGAGCGATTCAATACCTTGGTTTACTGAGGCTGGGGCAAGTAAAAAAGGGAGAATAATAAGGCAAAGTAGTATAGGATCAAATACTTTGAGCAACGGCTCAGATAAACGTTGCTTTTGCCAGGGCCAAGCCACACTGGCGCCATGGGTATTAAAATAATCAAATATTATATGGCTGAAGCAGCCGCAAGCGGCCCACATAAACGACGCAGTAAAAGCATGGCCGTAAAGATATAATACGAGTCCAATGAGCAGCGACCAAACCAAAAGACCAGGCAAACTGTGAGATAATAAGCGGTGAGTTTTTAAGTAAGCCCAAGGACCTCTTAAGTGACTCACAATATCTAGATCAGGCGCCTCAGCGCCAAGCAGCGCAGCGAGATATACAGGATCATGCAAAGAAAAGGGATGTCCCGACAAACTGGCTACGGCAAGTCCTAAAGCAAGATGCGTTAGAGTATCCAAGGGAATTCGGCTCCTTTCCCGCTATAAATGCACGAAAAGTTTATAGACAAGGCTAAATTATAGCGGGAAAGGAGCAAAATGTCGATGGATCTTTCTGGCGAATCTTATGCTTATAAAGGTTTTATCGGCAGGTCTTTTACGGGATTCATGCGTGGCTGCAAAAAGAAAATATAATAGCCATAAATTGCTGCTAAAATCGGAATACCTGCATAGAGGACGATACGTTGTGATTCGTCAAAGTAAAGACTGATAACAACAGCAAGGTTGAAGAAGATGGTTAAGTAAGGTACAAGCGGGTAAAAGGGAGTGCGAAATCCTAGTTCGTTTAGTTTGCCGCCGCGGCGGAGAAAAGACTTACGGAAGCGTAATTGACACCAGCCAATAATGACCCAGATCAAGCAGCCAGTAAGGCCTGTGCTAGCCATGAGCCATAAGTACACAGTATCGGCAGCATATTCTTCTGTTAACAGCGATAATAAGGCTAATACAAGTGTAATAAATATACCATTAAAGGGGACTTTGCGGCTATTGGTCTTGCCAAGCCATTTGGGAGCAAGTCCTTCTTTCGCCATAGACCATAACAGGCGAGAGCAGGCGTACAGAGCAGAATTGCCTGAAGACAAAGCTGAGGTTAGAACGACAAAATTCATAATATCTTTTGCGTAAGGAATTCCCATCATGCCAAAAACATGAGCAAAAGGACTTTCTAAGACGCCAGCGTCTTCCCAGGGAATCGTTCCTGTGAGCACAATCATAGCTAAAACATAAAATAAAATAATTCGTACTGTAATTCCATTGATTACCCGCGGAATATTTTTGCCGGGATTTTCGCATTCGCCAGCAGCAATGCCGACAAGCTCAGCGCCTTGAAAAGAATAGGTTACGGCAATCATCGTTAAAAAAAGAGCTTGAAAGCCTTTCGGAAACAGCGATCCCGTTTCATTGGCAAAGAAGTTAGAGAAACCTAGAGCAGCGCCGTGGTTCGAAAAACCAAACATCATACCAGCGCCTAAAATAATAAAAGCGACAATAGCGGTAACTTTAATGCTGGCAAACCAAAACTCCGCTTCCCCATAGGCTCTTACAGAAACTAGGTTTAGCAGAGCCAATACAATGGCAAAAGTACCACACCATAAATAGGTCGGAATATTAGGAAACCAGTTATGCATGATAATACCGGCCGCAGTAAAATCAGTGGCGATGCAGATGGCCCAGTTTAGCCAGTAAAGCCAACCGGTGGTAAAGCCGACGCCTGGGGAAATAAAGTGCGTAGCATAACTTTGGAAAGAGCCTGATACAGGCATAGCCACAGCCAGTTCGGCCAAGCAGAGTAAGACGAGATACATAATAAAACCGCCTACCATATAGGCGAGAATGGCGCCGAAAGGACCAGCCTGACTGATTGTTTGGCCGGAGCCGACAAATAGGCCTGTTCCGATGGTACCACCAATAGAAATCATCAATAAGTGACGTGATTTCATGTCTCTTTTTAATGTTTCTGTTGGCATTATAGTGTTTTCTGTTTGTGCATTCAAAAAGAAGCCTCCTTATTTTATGGCAAATACGTATTAGGTGTTTCTTATTTTATTATTTTATTATAGTAAAATAAGAGTGTCAACGATTGAGGGACTTGCGATCGATATGTCCGCGCCAAAAGAATAAGATGATGCCTAGCACAATGACTGATAAACTCGTAAGTTGAGCGGATTTAAGGCCAAATAAAAGCGTATTGTAGTCGCCGCGCAGATACTCCAAGAAAAAGCGGGCTGTGGAGTACAGAATAGCATATAAAATAAAAACCTGGCCCTTGGCATAATGAGTCGTGCGAAAGATAAGCAGCAGAGCAAAAAGCACGATATCAATCTGACATTCCCAAACTTCGGCGGGCCAAAGCGGTTGTGCGCCATAAACATGGTAGGCTAAGGTGGTAGATGGATAGATAATGCCGAAAGGACCGCCTGTAGGATGACCAAAGGCGTCACCGTTTAATAGGTTGGCACTGCGTCCAATGGCTTGTCCTAACAACAACGCTGGGGCAATAAGATCAGCCATAACCCAGGTATCTATATGATGTTTTTTGGTATAAAGAATGCCAACTAGGGCCCCAGCGATTACACCGCCTTGGATCGCCATGCCGCCTTGCCAGACAAAGGGGATTTCTAAAAGATGCGAGGAGTAATAACCCCAGTCAAAAAAGAACACATCCCAGAGTCTGGCGCCGACAATCCCGGCAATGCCGCAGTATATGCCCATATCAGGAATATGCTTATGCCAACGACCGTCCTGTTTGGCAAAAAAATAAGCAACACCTGTAGCCAAAATTATACTTAGGCTTAAAATTAAACCGTAGGCGCGAATGGGAAAATCGCCGATGAAAAATAAATATTGATGCATAAGGACCTCCGTTTGAATTCTTTTTGTACATAAGTATACCACGACTTTTTTTGTTGCGTCGCGATTTTTAGCGGCATAAACTTTTATAGAACCTATTATGTAATATAGGAGGGCGCAGCATGGACCAAGACAATGTTCTGTGGCCTGATTATGGGGCTCTCTATGAAACTATGCCGATTAGTGCTTTTTTGCTTACAGAAACAGGTGAAATTTTGGCAGCTAATTCCCTCGGGATCGAGTTTATGAATCAGTTTGCTCAGGAAGTCCCGCCAGGATTTTTTGGTGGAATTTTATCGGCAAAACATCGCCTGGCTTTTCAGGCCTATCTTGAGGCTTTATTTGCCGGCAAGGAAGCTGTTGACTGTCAACTAGAAATTGGTAACCTAGAAAACGTTTGCCATGTTCTTTTAAAAAGCCGTGTTTTCTTTGACGTTTTGTTGCAGAAAAAACTGTGCCATACCTTTGTTATTGATATTACCGGCTATAAGCGCGGGCAAGAGGAGGCGGTTTCTGAGCACAAACGTTTGCGCCGCCAAATCAAGCAGGAGCGAAATTGTCATCAGCGAGAAGTGCTTACTTTACTTGATTCTCTCCCTGCTTTAGTTTTCTTTAAAAATCTCGGATGCATGTATGTAATGGCTAATCAGACTTTTTGTGATGCCGTTGGTTACTCGCTTGAAGAGATTATTGGCAAGACTGATTATGATTTGTTTTCAGCAAAGCGGGCTGATAAATACAGGCAAGATGATTTAATCGTTTTACGTGAAGGTCGACCGCTCTTTATTGGCGAAGAGGAAGTCATCTATGGCGGCATAAGCTATTCTGTCATTACGCGGAAAGTTCCAATTTGCGATGAAAATGATCAAGTAACAGGGCTTATTGGCTTAGTATTTGATATTCGCGAGATGAAAGAGGCGGAACAAGACTTAAGAGAGAGCGAGGAAAAATATCGTTTACTCTTTTCAAAAGAAAAAGATGCAATTATGTTGTTTGATGTTGCGAAAGACCATTTTATTGATGTGAATGAAGCGGCAGTTCAGCTATACGGTTATACTCGCGAAGAATTGCTGCAAATGTGCGCACGCGATATTTATGCGAATTTAGATGGCGGTTCCCAAGAATTACATTTGGTAAATCAGTGTCTTATGGCTGTTGCACCGGAACAAGATAGTGAGCAGACTGCCTTTCATTGGCATAAAAAGAAAGATGGCACAGTATTTCCGGTGGAAATTGCTGCAGCTCCTTTTACTTGGAAGGGGAGGAATATGGTATGTGAAATTATTCGTGATATTTCAGGACAGTATAAAGTGGAAGCAGAACTAAGACGGGCGAAAGCAACAGCCGAACAGTCGAATCGGATGAAAAGCGATTTTTTGGCTATGGTCAGCCATGAAATTCGCACGCCGATGAGCGGCGTTTTAGGCATGCTTGATTTGCTGCTAAAAACAAAACTAAATGATACACAAAAAAGAATGGCAGAAGCGGCTCATTTATCCGCAGAAAATTTACTTGTGATTATTAATGATGTCTTGGATTTTTCTAAAATCGAAGCAGATAAAATTACTTTTTCTTCGCTTAGTTTTTCTTTAACTAATTTGCTACAAGATACCTTAGAAATGATTCGGCCCATGGCGATGCTAAAAGGCCTTACCTTTGAATATTCCTGTGAAGATTTGGCGGCTCATTATTTTAAGGGAGACCCCATTCGCATTAAACAGATTTTACTAAATTTATTAGGCAATGCTTTAAAATTCACCGAAAGGGGAACCATACGTCTTAGTGTAAAGCAACAAGAAATATCATGTGAAAACGTTTGCCTGTTATTTACCGTAGAAGACACGGGAATTGGTATTGCCGACAAGGACGTGCAGGATTTATTTCAACCTTTTACCCAAAAAGAAAGTACTTCTTCGCGTCGTTACAGTGGGACGGGGCTTGGTTTGGCCATTTCTAAACGACTTGTTGAGCTAATGAATGGCAAGATTGGTGTAACAAGTCAATTTGGCAAAGGTTCCGCTTTTTGGTTTACTCTTTGTTTGCCAATTGCACTGGAAGAAGAACCTGAAACGACCGAAGCAGTTTTAGTGGCAGAAAGACCAGAGGAAAAAGCGAGTAATGACTTTGCTTGTGTAAGATCGAATGATTATCGCATTCTCGTAGCTGAAGATAATCCGATTAATCAGGAAATTGTTTTACATTATCTTGAAACTTTGCAGCTTGAGGCGACAGCTGTGAATAATGGCAAGGAATGTTTAGAGCTGTGGCGAGCAGGCGACTATGATCTTATCTTATTAGATTGTCAGATGCCGGAGATGGATGGTTTTGAAACAGCAAGACAGATTCGCCGTGCGGAAGAAACGCAGCAAAACGCAATTCCTATCATTGCTATGACTGCCTATGCGATGGAAGGGGACCGCCAAATCTGCTTAGCTGCGGGCATGGATGATTATATTAGCAAACCTTTAACGGCAAAACAGCTTGAGCAGATTTTGCGTCGTTGGCTGCCTGGTATCGGTCATGTTTTGGAAGAAAGCGTTCTGCGTGATCTTGCCTTGGGGAGTGGCGATGATCAAGGAAGCTTACTTCACAAATTAGTGTGTCTGTTTCGTGAGCGTATGCCAGAAACAGTAAGTGAAATTGAACGGGCAAAACAAACTGGGGACATGACCCAGCTTAGTTATGCTGTTCATTCTTTAAAATCTGCCAGTGCTCATTTAGGTGCGTTACGTCTTGCTGATCTGTGCCGTCAAATTGAAGTAAGCCTTCAAAATGAGAAATTGGAAAAGATCCCGACACTTATTTCTCATTTGCCTAAAGAATATGAGTTGGCGAATAGGGCACTGCAGGAATGGCTGAATGGTGCTAAAACAAAATAAGAGTGCTAAAAGCACTCTTAGATTTGTTTTAAAGTAAAATTTAGCGAATCACAAGAAACTAAATGATAGGTTGTTTCATTGCGCTTGCCTTGAAAAGCGCCTTTGACCGACTGATCATGCAAGTGACCATAGAGGCAATGTGTTACTTCATAAGTATCAATAAGATCAAGAATTTTATTTTGATCAGTCGGTGAGAAGAGCGGCGGATAGTGTAGTAAGACGATCATCTGACTGTTACCGCTTTTTCTGGCTGCAGCCAAGGAAGCGTCAAGTCGCAAAACCTCTCGATCAAAAATCGCTTGGTCCGCTTCTTTGAAGTTAGGGTCCTGCGGCAACATCCAACCTCTTGTACCGCATAAAGCTAGATTTTTTTCCGGTAATTCATAAAAATTATTTTGCATAAAATGCAGTGAAGGCGGCGCTAAACGCTGCATTTTTCCAATTGTTTGCCACCAGTAGTCGTGATTTCCCCGAATCAAATATTTTTGGCCAGGCAGAGCGGCGATTGCTTCTAAATCAACAAGGGCGTCCTGCCACTTCATTGCCCAGGAGATATCGCCGACGAGGAGGACAGCATCTTCGTCGGTAACTTTTTTTTCCCAGTCGGCCTTGAGCTTTTCCCAATGACCGCGCCAGTGTTCGCCGAAAATATACATTGGTTTGCTTGGCGGTTCGCCTGATAAGTGTGGATCGCCGAGGGCAAAAACATTCATAACGTAAGGTCGTCCTTTCCCAAATAACTTACTTCTTTCCAGTATAGCTGATTTTCTTTTGTGAGTGCAACAAGGGAACATCTGAAAAAAATTGCAAAAGACCGTATCCTTTTTTATTTTTCAGTGACTAACATAGAGAAAATAAAATTTTGATTACAAACGATAGGAGAGAAAAAAATGCAAAATTTGGTAAAATGGCTTGATGAAAACAGAGATGAGGCTTTATTTGTCGTTCGTTTACTTATTGGTTTCATGTTTGTTTTTGTTCATGGCGGTCCCAAAATTATGGGAGGCGAGGCTGGCTGGGCAAAGCTTGGTTCAATGATTGGCGTGCTTGGATTTACTTTTGCCCCCGCTTTTATGGGATTCATTGCCGCAGTTTTTGAGTTATTAGGAGGTATCTTTATTTTCTTCGGTTTGTTTACTCGGCTCGGGGCATTAATGATTTTAGCGACTTTACTTGTTGCTGCTCCGACGATGCTTGTTAGTAAAGGCCTTTTTGCTGCGGCGCCAGCCATTGAAGATAGTCTGCTTATGATTCTTGTTTTGTTTAGCGGCGGTGGTAAATATAGTTTGGATTATCGCTTTTTTTCTAATAAAAATTAAATGATTGACCGCAGGGAGGGAAACCTGTGATTGCATCGACTTCCAATATTTATAGTATTATGTTACCGCCTGCCCCGCTATTATTAGAGCAGGCGGCAAAAGATCATTCTTCCATGATAATACAGGCGTTAGGCGATTTAGGAGCTCGCTTGAAGGCCTGGAATGTGGCTGCTGCTGTTGTTGTTTCTGATCAATGGCGAAGTCCTGACTCATTCTTTATTGATACATCAGCGCAGCACCAGACAAATAGCCATTATCCTTTGCCTGGCGACTCTGACTTAGCAAAGCGGCTTTTAAATGCTGGGAAAAAGAATTTGCTCTTTCCGGAAGCTGTTGTTTATGGTCTTGACGCTGCCATTACTGTACCGCTTCAATTTTTATTTCCGCAAGGAGATGTACCTGTTGTTCCTTTATCTATGGGCCTTTCGCCATTACATTCTTTTCGCTGGGGACGAACGATTGGTGAGGTGTTACGGCGAGAAAAGGGAAACTTTCTTTTTTTGACTACCGTGGAACCTAGCTGTTCGCTAATTGCGTTTTTAAAGCAAAGATCCTTTTCCGCTAACTCTTTATTTCAAGAGCAAATCAGCAATCTGCTTATGACGGGAGAAAGTAACAATACGTGCAGTTCTTTATTTATGTTGTTTGGTTTACTAGGAATCGATTATCTAAAAACGATGATTCGCATCGATGACTTTCTCGGCAACGCTTGGGAGGACGCCGTAGATTTTTCTTCAGGCCGGTTACTGCACTAAGTCTATTTTAAAATAGTTGTTGTCTGGAAAAAATATTGATATAATAATTGTTGTTTACTTAAAATGCTTTGCGGCAAGACACTGCTTTAAAGAGAATGCTCTGGGTAAGGAGGAGTTGAGCTTATGGACAGTAAGGAATTGACTGTGGAAAATAGAATTCTTGCCCTCTATGGCCAGGGCGATACCGATGAGGCATTAAAGCTGTTTATTGCTGAATATCAAGGTCGTTTATATTCTTTAGCTTATCAGATGCTCAGTAATCACGATGATGCTATGGACGCTTTGCAAGAGATTTTATTTCAAGTAAATCGATCGCTACCGAAATTTCGCGGACAGTCAGGTTTGTATACTTGGGTATATCGTTTGGCTTCTAATGTATGTCTTACTTTTCGGAAAAAACGTCAGAAAATTAAACATCATGTTACTTTTGAGGACTCGATGCTGCAAAATGAGCTTTTGCCGATTGAACGACCCAATGAAGATCCTGATAAAATGTGCGAAACAAAATATAAGCAGTTTTTGGTACGCCAGGCTATCGCTAGATTGCCTGAGACACAACGCGTTTTGCTTGTTCTGCATGACTTAGAAGGCGTAACGATTGTGCAGGCAGCCCAAATTGTTGGCATTGAATTAAGTGCAGCCAAAGCACGACTGCATCGTGGCCGCGCGGCGTTAAAACGTTTAATTATGGACGGTATGACTGTAAAAGGCATGGAAGGTGTGGGCTCTGCTTTATTTGGAGCTGCCGGAGAAGTTGTAGAATAATAGAGTAGGTTGTTGCACTAAAGCATTTTTCTATTTTATATAGGAAAGCTGCTTTTGCTGTAATAGCCTTTTTTATTTTAGTGAAGTCACCCATTCTTCAAAGGCCTTTAAGACTTCCTCTCTGGCGTCGTTGACGGAGCTGCCGTGCCATTCTTGTCCTGTATCATTATCATACCAAAGCTCGCGATTGCCAAAGTTGCCTGAAGGATTTAGTTTTTCCTGAACCGTTGTTTCGATTGTATCAAGCATGCTTTGCTTAATGCTTTTTCGCGTAAAGCGACAGCCGCTTTTTTCCGTTGTCCTTACCGAGGGGCCTGATTCATCGAGATGAATTTCTACCTGGCTTAACAATTTGTTTTGAGCTCCTGCTGTTGCGATCGCATCCTTGGCTAAGGATGCGGCTTGGTCACGACCGATCGCATCATCAAATACGGTAACTCTCACTGTGCCAATAATCAACTTATACATGACGTTACCTCCTGACTATGAGTATCTGTCCGACTAGGTAAAACCTAGCTGCAGTATTTGACAGTATGTCAAAGATTGCTATATAATTATATGCAATAACCGTTTCAATTAGAGCAGTAAGGTTTGTCGAATTAGCAGAAAGCTGGCGATTCTTTGCTGAGATAGATTCCTGCCAGACTGGATGCAAAGGAGCGGCGGCGTGAGAACCGTCGACGGGAGGCCGTCGTTACCGGACTCGAAAGCGATCGAATCGCTAATTAGGGTGGTATCGCGAGTACACTCGTCCCTGGCTGTTCAGCCGGGGATTTCTTGTTTTTCCTCATTTACTATATATTTGGAGGCTGTCGCAATGAACGAAAAATATGTACCTGCCGAGATTGAGCCAAAGTGGCAACAGGCATGGGCTGATCAAGGCGCTTACCGAACACAGCTTGACAGGCAAAAACCGGAATACTATGTTTTAGAAATGTTTCCTTATCCTTCAGGAAATCTGCATATGGGCCATGTTCGTAATTACTCTATCGGTGATGTCATTGCCCGCCATAAGGTCATGCAGGGCTACAGTGTTTTACATCCTATGGGGTGGGATTCTTTCGGCATGCCTGCAGAAAACGCAGCAATTAAACATGGCCTGCGCCCAGGTGACTGGACATGGGATAATATTTCTAATATGCGCCGTCAGCAAAAGGAGCTGGGTCTTTCTTATGATTGGGAAAGAGAAGTAGCTACTTGTCATCCTGATTACTATCGCTGGACTCAGTGGCTCTTTTTGCTTTTTTACGAAAAGGGCTTAGCCTATAAGAAAAAAGCGGCAGTTAATTGGTGCGACGATTGCAATACAGTACTGGCCAATGAGCAGGTTATTGATGGTCATTGCTGGCGTTGCGATTCGGTCGTGGTCAAAAAGAATTTAGAACAATGGTTCTTAAAAATTACCGACTATGCAGATCGATTATTAGAAGATTTAACAGAGCTCAAAGGCTGGCCGGAACGAGTTAAAACAATGCAGGAAAATTGGATCGGCAAAAGTACGGGGGCTGAATTTTCATTTGAAGCGCCAGAAATTGGCGAAAAAATTTCTGTTTATACAACGCGTCAGGACACGGTGTTTGGCGTAAGCTATATTGTTTTAGCGCCAGAGCATCCCTTTGTGGAACGACTGATTGCTGGCAAGCAAGAGGCTGAGGCCGTTAAAGCTTTTGTGGAAAAAGTAAAAGGACTTAGCGAAGTAAATCGAACTTCTGGTGACACGGAAAAAGAAGGTCTCTTTACAGGCGCTTATGCGATTCATCCGTTTACTGGGGCGCAGGTGCCTATTTGGGTTGCAAATTATGTACTGTTTGAATATGGTACTGGCGCTGTTATGGGTGTTCCAGCTCATGATGAACGCGATTTTATTTTTGCGAAGAAATATAATTTGCCTATTAAAGTTGTAATTCAGCCTGCCGGTGAAGCTTTAACCGTCGATACGATGACAGAAGCTTACAGTGGACCTGGTACAATGGTCGATTCTGGTGAATTTACGGGTCTCGATAATGAAGCAGGAAAGATAGCTATTGCTAAATGGTTTGAAGAACAGGGAATCGGCAGTAGTCGTACAAATTACCGCTTGCGCGACTGGCTGATTTCTCGTCAAAGATATTGGGGAGCGCCAATTCCGATTATTTATTGCCCAGAATGCGGCGTAGTACCTGTACCAAAAGAAGATTTGCCAGTGCTTTTACCTGAAAATGTAGATTTTAATCAGGGAGCATTGTCACCGCTGGCGACAGTCGAAGAATTTGTTAACTGCACTTGCCCGAAATGTGGCGGCAAAGCACGGCGGGAAACCGATACCATGGATACCTTTATTTGTTCTTCCTGGTATTATTTTAGATATACAAGTCCCAAATTTGAAAAGGGTCCTTTTGATTCTTCTCAGGCTAATTATTGGTCGCCTGTGGATCAGTATATC
>URQW01000062.1 GCA_900550105.1 uncultured Pelosinus sp. | reverse complement strand
TCGACATGACAAATTTGATTTTTTTTATTAAGAAATAATAAATTGACGTTACTATTTATGTTGATTAACCGCGTTAATCTTTTAAATGCTTCCCAATCCCCATTAATGGATACTTGCTCATTATAAATAGCTTCATTTAAGTTACTCTCACTTTGACTTTTTTCGTTTTGATCTTTTATTATTTCAACGTTGAGCCTAGCATTTTTTTTTAACTCATGAAAAGGAGTCTGCTTACTCTGTTTTTTTAAATTTTCTAAACGCTCACTATCATTGCTCATATTTTCACCTCAATTAAACAAATTTTTACTGTAAAAAAAGAAGTATCTGCACTAAAAATTAGCATATGAGATTTTTCTTTATTAACCAAATTCTCTATGTGCCATTTTTAAAAATTATACCATTTTTCCAAGATACATATTATAAAACAACCATAAAAATACTTGCTTATTTTTATGAAAACCACATAAAATTACTTTTTACATGGCCATTAACATAGATATACAAGAATTCAAATAACACCTTGATCTGCTGCTAGAAATGCAACGATATGAAAACTTTAATTTATAGTATGCATACAAGTAAAACATAAAATTCCTAGTCCAAGGAGAATTGCATCATACGCCTAGCAAGCGCAACGTAATTCTAAATAAATTGCCTTAAATAAAATATCAGATTAAAAAACCAATAATAAGTCAACATAAAAATAAATAAATTAGCGTATAAAAAGACTTCTCATTTTCTAAAAAAAGGCCGATCCCTATATATAATAAAGAATCAATAGTAGTATATAGACTTCCCATAGACCATTGGACTAATAGACTAAAAAAATAAAGCAAACTAGATATATTGAGGATGATATATATTACAAGATAGAAATCATGCGGATCATTATTTTTAAAAGTTAATACGTTAGGAACAAATAGATAAAAGTTCTTACTTATAAAGTTTAAGAGGAGTTGGTAACATGAATAAAGCTAGTAAACCTTTGAAAAAAATTCCAAATTTAAATGTGGCTTTAGACGAAACTACTAATATGAAATTGAATACCCTAGCTGAAAAATCCGGTGAATCACGCAGTGATGTAGTACGCTCCTTAATTAAAAACGGAAATGTTTTAGTAGTTACTGATGGGAAAAAATTAATTACAGAGCTTAACAATTTGCACAATTCCATCAATCAGAAAAGCTTGCAAATATCCGAAGATATTGCGGCACTACACAATATGATCATGCCTTTAAAAGAAACTTATAATAATTCTGAATTAAGGAATTGCATAAGAAATGTAGATGCATTCTTGACTTGCTTACAAACAAATTATCAAAAAGAAATATTCGCTATTAACTCCACTATCAACAAATTAATCAACTATAAGGGGTATTAGCCATGAGCATATTTAAGGTAATTACAAAAAAAGATCAAGACTTAAACGACTTATATAGTCGCTGCATTTATATTACCGACTGCCGATCTACGAAACTGGATTTAATTTATGGCAGCAATATCAATATCCATTTCCCTTTCAATTCTATGATTTTGGTAAAAAAAATATTTAATCAGGAAAATGGACACACGTACCATCACTTTGTGCTCAGTGTCGACACTTCTGATACAGTCGATCCCTACACCTTTTATGTTCTTTCCGTACAAGTCTGCGAATTAATTGCATATTTCGGAGGAAATTATCAAGTACTAATGGCGGTACATATTAACACCGATAATCTCCACACTCATTTTATCTGCAATAATATCGATTTTCTAACGGGAAAGCGAATGAACGTAAATTATTCTATGCTACATGGAATAAAAGAAAATATCAATTTAATTCTAGAAAATTATGACCTTTCAACTATACACATGAATTACTGAAAAAACAACTTAACGTAAAATGCTACATCTTTGGTTATATATTATTATTTTGAAGGAGGATATTTTATATGAAAATTTTATCAGAACGTGAATTAGCCCATGAGTTAGGCTTATCTTATTGGACGATACGCTTATTACGAATTAATCAACATTTACCACATTTTCGAACAGCCGGACGAATATTTTACCGAATGGAATCCGTCTTAGCCTGGATGGATAAACAAGAAAATATGACTCATTCCGAAACACTTTAAGACTATTAAAATACCGCATCGCAAGAGCTGCAACCGCAGCTCTTTTTTTATTGCTAAAAACAAAGAAAAGGTGATCAAAATGGCAAAAAAAATAGAAAAACGCGGAGAAAACTCATACAGATTAACAGTGTCTTCCGGCTCAAATGGCTTAGGCCAACCTATTTTACACCGAAAAACAGTTACTGCAAAAAACCAAAGAGAAGCCGAAAAACAATATGCCTTATTTATTGCTGAAATTGAAAAAGGCCAAATTGCTTCTAGTGGCAAAATGACCCTAAACCAATACTTTGACTATTGGAAGGAACACTATGCATCAACTAACTTAGAAGCAACCACGCTTAATACGTATGATCATGCTTTTAAACGCATTAGTGCTGCTCTCGGACAAAAGAGGCTTGATAAAATAGAGCCCATTCATCTGAACAGCTTCTTTACCAAGCTACAAGGTACCGTAAGTCATCTTGCTACAAAAGAGCCAATTAAATTATCTCCAGCCACTATAAAAAAACATTATGAGCTTCTTTCTATTATGTTTAACAGAGCCGTAAAGTGGAATCTTCTTCCCTTCAATCCGGTAGAACGCATTGAAATACCTAAGCTAAAGCACACGCCCAAGAAAATATATTCACCAGAGGAATTAGGATATTTTTTACTACTACTTGAAACAGAACCCTTAAAATATAAAATTATGATTTTACTAGCGCTTACAGGAAGCCTCCGTCGCGAAGAAATATTTGGTCTTGAATGGAAACATATCGACTTCGCTCAACATACTATCCAGATCGAGCAAGCTGCCGTCTATGTTCCTAAACATGGAATCATCTTAAAGAACACAAAAACTAACAGCAGTAATCGTCTCATTAGTATACCAGCCTCATTAACTCAGCTTTTAAAACATCATAAATTAGAACAAGCATCCGCCCAATTAGAATTAGGAAACAAATGGGAAAAAGACCCCTGCCATCAATTCGTATTTACCACTTGGAATGGCAAAGCAGCTCACCCTCACAGCATTAATACATGGCTAAAACGTTTCGTTGTCGAGCACAATTTACCTAAAATCAGCATTCATGCATTTCGTCATATGAACGCTACCTATCTCATTACAAGTGGTGTTGATATTCGAACAGTCGCAGGAAAATTAGGGCATTCTAACGCTTCCACTACAATGGATATTTACAGCCATTTAGTTCAATCAGCCGAAAAAGAAACTGCCGATATTATGGAGAAATTTGTTCATGATAGCACCGAAAAAGCAAAAATAAAGCAGCATAAATCTTTTTGCTAATTCTGGCAGTAAATACTAAAAGTAACAAGGAAACTTTCTATTACTGATTTAACACTCCCTGTAATGAAAAATACGTGTTTAGCAAATTGCTAAACACGTATTTTTTCGTATGAATTGGTGTTTATCACTTGCGTTTTTTTAGAACAATACGTACTGCTACGCCATCTTTCTATCCGATAGTCGTATTCTGGAACATCAATAGAAGCTAGGCGAGTTCGAATCTTGTATAATAATTTCGTTAAACAAAAACCGTCCTCACAGTTGAAGACGGCTTAAAGTTGATCATATTTTATTAAATAACCTTAGCACAAATCTATGTTCGTTCCGTTGACTTTCAATTAATTTGGTAGTTTCAATGACAGAATACTTAAGGGTGAGGAATGCCATGGACAATGAAGCAGCCCATTTGGGGCCGTTATACTAAGATAACGGTTTGGTCCATGGATCAATATCGATGTATTTTTCATTTTAATGTAACACTTAAAAGTGAGAAATTTCCCGAATGGCTTCCTGCCCTAAAATCCACCTTGATAACAGGCTTAGTAATACTTCGGCTTTTCCGAATACCGAATAAGTAGATCTTCAACCATAAGCTTATGGGCCTTAAGAAGTTCTTGTATCCTTTGCTCAGACAGGTCATTCAAATCTGTATTCTTAAACTCAAAAAAGAACTTCCTGACGTTTTGTGCTAATGCTTTCAAGCTCTTTTCTCTCATTATCTCAACATCATCATTAAAACCAGCAGCTCTACTTACCTTCTTAGTAGGGATTATCATAATTCTTTTCACTGCTAGCTCACCATAGTTTCTTTCAAACCAAGCAGAAGCATTGTTCATTTGTCCAGTTTCTTCTTTACAAATTTCGCCTCTTGTAAGCTCTACACAGTTTTTACATTCCACTAGTAAGTATTGGTTGTCGCGCACCTTCCATAGGTTGTCTGGCCCCTCCTTCCACTCCTTGTCCGGACGTTCACTAATGAAGCCAAGAACTTTAGCTAGGTTATCAAACGCCTGCTCAAAGTTATCCGCTTTTACCCCAAACCTCAAGCTACTTAAAATATTATCCACTTCAACAACTAGGTCATCGAATTTTTCAAATTGATGTATCCACTTTACGATGTTTTCAACCCTTTTAAAGCTTATTGGTGTCAGCTTTGAAATCACCATTCCATCTCTTGGTTTTAGTAGGTATCTATTCTTCTTATGAGCAGCAACTTGCACTTTATTAGACTCTACCTTCGAGTAAGCATAATAATATCGAGCTTTCTCCTGTAGATACCACCCTTTTTCTTCTTCGCTAGAAATTTCCTTATCTATTAGACGTTGTATTACATCAGCTGCACCTAAATAATCACCATTATTATATTTTTCCTCAGCTTTTTTTTCCGCCTCAAATTGGTTAATGATTTTTTGCCCTTTTGTCTCGCGAGGCATACTATCCATCATTTCGGTATAGTAGTCCTTCCACCCCTCATCTCTTTTTAAAAGCTGATTTATTAAGTTCTTTAATGCTTCAAATTGATCTAGCCCACTCTTTATCTCGTCTTTAGCGAACTCTGCAACCTCAATCCCAATTTCAATTTGTGTTCGCGTTTGTTGAGAAAAATATCTTCTAGTAGCATTACTCCTGATAAACTTTATTAGATCTGTTCCTATTAGAAGTATTGCACAATAATCTTTTTCTCCTCTTACCGCTCTCCCCATACCTTGTTCAATAGTTTGTGCAGTTTTAATAGCAATAACATCACTATTACTTAAGCAGCTCTCAATATATCGTTCAATTAATGACTCGGAATATGGCTTAGAATCAAGTATTAATATGCGGCACGAACTATCGGGTAAATCAATACCGTCATATCTATTCACAATTATTAAGGTATTCTCACACTTTTTCACCTTCAAATTACCAATTTCTTGATTAATAGTTTCTTTTGTTGCGATAATGCTTTTGTACTCAGCCCAATCCCTTGTACCTTTAAAACTTGGTGTAAGTGCTACCACTCCAAAACTCCTCCCATTAGTGGGCTTAGCAAACTTACTTACGATTTCTGCCCTGTCGAGAGATTCATCAATTAAAGACGGAATGAGAACCATTTTTTCCCCGGACCATTTTTCGTTCTTATAGCAAAGAGGGGTCTGAATGGCTTTAGCATTAAGTCCAAGTCCTTTTACAAAAAATGCATCATCACTTACAGTTGCTGACATGAATACTCTGTGTGAGGCATTATAAAAAGAACCAAAAAGATGTAATGGTACGGAGTAGGGAGCTATTTCCAGTGCTGCACCCGATATTATGCATTGACAGTCCCTAATAATATTTTTTAATATAGGCCATGCAAATTTTATCTCTTTTAAATCTTTATTCCGTGATAATATATTAGCTATTTCAACATGCTTATCTTGCCAGTCCCAATATGGCACAGGTAATAGAGCATCATAATCGTTGTTAATAAGATCTGCGTAAGTTCCAACACCTTGCTTTTCTAGTTCTGCACCAAATAATTCTAATATATCATGATAAGCTTGCCTATCATTTTTAAGTGTTATTTTACATGCTTCCTTAATCGTTTCTATACAAGTATGCGAGTCGTCCATTAGTATGGTAGGAACTTTTAACGATTTAAGTCCTAGACCAAACTTAGTCTCGCCATTAAACAACTTATTAACTGATGTAATTAAAATATTCTTTCCGTCAATAAATTCTTGCGGCAACTCACCGTGTGATACAGAATAACTAATTCCGAAGCTATCTGCCTGATTACAGGTTTGGTCTACTAGATAGTTATTAGGACACAGATAGACAGCAGGTCCATGGCCTTGATTTAATCTGGACTGTAACATTAAAAGACCAATTAACGTCTTTCCTTGTCCCGTATGAAGCTTTAATATAACATCCTTTTCCTTCTGATAGTTTTCAAACCAATCATTTAACACATCATTCTGCGGCGTTCTTAAGGGCCCCTTATCGCTAGCTCGGTCAAGAGTTTCATATATTTCACTAGGATGAATCTTTTTCTCTATAGTTCTTTTACCAAGTTTCTTCTTAAAATCGACCAACTAAATCCCTCTTTTCAACGTTATCATCTAATAAACTTTAGCTTCTTCAAATATCTAAGATAAATTGATTTAAGATTTAATTTAGATCCACTTTCTCGGAGCCATTCAAAAATATCTTTCTCTAAATTAACTGGACTTTTTTTGTACTCGCCAAAGACCTTCAACGCTACACTCCTTGTAATTCCAGCTGATATTAACTGTATAACTACTGGTTCAGTAGTTCCTAATTCAAGCATTATGGGAAGAGATAGCGTTAATCTATATTTTTCATTTTCTTCTTCTGTCATCATATACTCAAGAACATCTGCCAGAACCTTAAAATACTTAACCAAAAGAAAGGTAACTATTTTTGTATGAATGTTTATAATTTCATTTATCCTCTTATTTATATCATCGTCACTATTGGGGTCGATCTTCTTTAAAAACTTAGCATAAAATCTTATATCATCATCAATAATCTCTTTATAACTTTTGTTTTGCAACCATCTAAACCCAAAATAAGCAATACTTTTTAGTGATAAAGATATATCATGCTTAAAATAAGCCTCATCCTTAATATTAAATATGAAGTCGAGTTTTTCGCATATAGTAGCCAACTGCCAATAAAAACTGAGCTCATCATATGCATAGTTATTCACATATTCCTTCCCAATTCTCCGATAAAAATTATGGTTGGGAATTAATACCCAATTTTCAATACCCTCAGCCTTAATTTGACTATAGAGCTGATCCTGGAGTAAAGGATCAATTGAAGGATTTAAATTTAATATTTTCGGTGATAACTTGATAGTGTTAAGAGAATTGCTTAGAGCTTTAATAATTGATTTTATCTCTGCTTTTGTTTGTCCCTTTGCCATTAAATAATCTTCTATGTTGCTACCTTCGGAAAGAAACTTATGGCGCAAGAATGATATAACATAAGAATGGGTTTCTGAAATATCTCCAGGCATTTTTTCTAAATCATTATAAAATGACGGATCGCCTAGTGCTTTCGTAGTAGCGGGGATAACTTCTTTCTTATAAGACTTAGAGTAATAGTCATCCCCCCAGCTTTCATCAGTATCTTCCTTTTCTATACAAAAAATTGAGCCAAACAATGAATCATTAATTCGCCCTGCTCTTCCAGACAAATTACCAAACTCAAAACCTGATAAGTTCATATTCTTCTTCTTTGGTGATGTAATAAAGAGGTTGTGAGCTGGTAGATTAACCCCTTGGAGTAATGTAGAGGTGCAAAATATTTTTTCTATCTCACCTTGTTTAAATAAATACTCAATTTCCCTTCGAACAATATCCGGTAACTTACTATGATGAAAGGCAGTATTTGCCTTTAAGCATTTTATTAAATAGTACTTGGGGTGAATTTCCTCCTCTAAGTATTCCAGAAGGGGTTCTATTTCTCGCTTACTTTCTAGCCTATCAACATTCTCCGCAAATAATAGGGCCCATTTTTCCGCCAAGTCGGTTCTAGATGCATATACAATGCTCTGTCCTCTATTACCTAATACGGAAATGACGCGCGTAATAATCTGCCCAAAAGTTGCATTCTTACAGGAGTATAAATCATTCGGAATAGTAAACCGTAATGGCTTCTCACCACAAAAAGACTGAATATATAATTCCAGCTGACTATCCTTTACGTTTAATCGAACACTAGCTTTTATTTGAAACACGGGTGATAGATTTGTTTCAACTGCCTTACCTTCTTTTAGAAATACTCTTTCAAACAGCTTATGACTATTTTCGATAAATGGCCCCGCAGAAATAATTACAGCGTTATCCCATTTCTTAGCTATCTCTGCTAAAACATATTCCATTAATACGCCACGACCATGCTCATCTTCAACATTCTGAATTTCATCTACAAATACTATGTGTGGAAAAAACCAAGTATCACCGCTCTTTTGGAGTAACTTTAAGCATCTCTCTGGAGTTAAAACATACAATAACTTGGCAGCAGTATCAGCAGCCTCGTCTATAAAGGCAGTTTTAATGATAACGTCATCTCCCAGTATCTGACGAAAATCATCGCTTACCTCGTTTAGCAGTGCCTTTGATGGCACTATATACAGTACTTTAAAGGTTTTAGCACAGTAAAACTTAGTCTCTATAAACTTTTTTAATATAAAGGACTTGCCGCTTGATGTCGGTGCAGATATACATATCTGCTTCTGTTCAAATAAGGTTTTCCACAGTATTTTTTGAAAATCAGTAGCTAAAATACTACCCTTTTCTAACCTTATAGTGTTTTCAATACGCTTGAAACCAAGTTCATAATCTAGTACTGGACCAAAACTATATTTAAATAGCCAATTCGTCAAATCACTTGGATGGCTATCAAATAAATTAGTAAGGTATCGTGTCGCGAGCAAATTGCCCGTACGTGAAAAAATCACATAGCTAATTTGGCTAAAAGAAACATTGTCCTTATTCATTATGTGCAACAAAGTTGCAAATATCTGCGCCTTCTGTCTGTGTTCCTCAAGTTCACTATCAGCTAGAATTGAAGCAAGCCATCCAGCTTTACGCAGATCCTTCTCATCGATTATAGTAACAGTATTAATAAAGTCCCTGTTTAAAAATGCTAATATATAATTATCAAGAACACTGTTCAACGTAGGATGCAAGTAAATGCGTTCATACAAACTCATATAAGCACCGCCTAAATGATTTCACCATGTATGTTATAACAAACTTCATTTCTAAACTTTTCAACACTCTTCACTGGAATAATAAAAAAATCGAGATAAACTTTCCGTAGTTCGGGATTATTATTTAGTTTTTCTTTTATGTATGTAATTTGTTCTTCTCCTCTTCCGAGGAGATATTCTCTCAATAAGATTTCAGCCTCCTCTCGACTATTTGCTTTCGTTTCAATTGAATTAATTACGTTTGTTTCGTACATTATAAAAATGGGATGAACCCACATCTTTTTAATGAACGAAGATGTTCCCGGGGTTAAACTATCATATAGTTCATCAATATCAACATCTTCAGAATCAAAAATGTTGTTTTTTGCGACAATAAACTCTGTAGCCATAAACTCTGGACCAGTAATTTTGTCATGAAAACGATTTAATGATGAATAAGCTTCTGTTACACAATTCGAAAACGATTCCATGATTTTAGATTCTCCGATTAATCTAGCTTCAAAAAATTTACCGGGCTGATATTCATAATTACCTAGAAATACTCCATCTGCACCTTTCACTTGATCCGAAAAATTTGATAAAGAACGAAGCTTATATGCCACAAGGGGGCATTTAAGAACACTCTCGACAAATAGAAACAGCATGAGCTCTCCATATTTGCCTTCAGTTTTAGTCACTCTCTGTCCAAAATATTTCATAGCCTCCATGAAAGCTTCTTTAGGACCTATCTTTTTAATTCCCTTGGCTCCAAACACATATTCAGGAATTTGTAAAGCTGCATACTTAGCAAGGGCAGCAAAATCATTCAAATTACCTGAAAACTGAATACTATAGCATCTCACTTTTACTTTTTCATGTTCATAGAAGCCATGCATAATTAAGTATTTAGTTAGCCACTCTTCATTTATTTGAACAAACTCTTCCCACATCAAGTTCACCACTTTGCCTCAATTCTTACTATTTAAATTGTTAGGCGTTTATCGACTTATTCCTTTATTTTACTTTATCGATTTTCAAAATATACCAAAAAAATTCACAAGGGTAACCCTATGGTTCTTGGTTCCACTATATGCTATGGAAGTCATCAATCACCAAACAACTGAATTATCAAAAAACTTTTCCTGCTTGGAATTAAAGAAATTGTCTCTACTCCATACGCTTTCCCAAAACCCAAATACAAAAAAAGACCCAATACAGGACCCAGTTTACCATAACAGCACAAAAAGGCTTCTGAGGAAAACCTCAGAAGCCTTGATATTACTAGTATTTAATTGGTCGGAGCGGCGAGATTCGAACTCACGACCTCTTCCACCCCAAGGAAGCGCTCTACCAAGCTGAGCCACGCCCCGACTCACAAAAAATATTATACCTAGATTTTACTTACTTGTCAATAGCAAACATAAAAATTACTTTATGTTAATTTGCGGCAAAAACTTCAGCACCTCGTTCATCTAATGTCAAGATGTGATAGCATGCTTGAACGCCTGCTTGTTGAAAAGCTTCAACCATAGCCGCTCCGATTTTTTCCGGCTCACTCATGGTAAACGAAATCATACAGGGACCAGCGCCGCTTAAAGCCGTACCAATCGCACCAGCTTCTTTCGCTGCCGCAATAATGGCATCAAATCCGGCAATAAGGGACTTTCTGTAAGGTTGGTGAAGTCGATCTTCCAAAGCCGTCGTCAAAAAATCATAATTGCCGCTGCAAAGGGCGCCTACTAATAAAGCTGTGCGGCTTACATTAAACAAAGCGTCACTATAGGGCACTTCTTTCGGCAGTACTTGCCGCGCTGTTTTGGTAGCTAACTGAAAATCAGGCACAGCTACAACCATAGTTAACGGCTTTGACGGTAAAATCGGTAAGCACTTTCCCTTGCCATTTTCCATAAAACCGATGGTAAGACCGCCAAATAAAGCTGGCGCTACATTATCAGGATGACCTTCCATTTCTGTAGCTAGCTCTAAAAGCTCGGCTTTCGACAGCTTGCCGCCAGCTAGAGCGTTAGCTGCAACTAGACCGCCTACAATAGCGGCCGCACTGCTGCCTAGACCTCTGGCTAAAGGAATTTGATTTTCCAAGGTTAGACGAAAACCACGGCTAGGGTAATCAACCTTCTCCCAAACCTTTTGAATTGCTTTTACTACAATATTATGATCTGGGCCAGGAATTGATTCCTTGCCTTCGCCTTCTACTTCAATTTCAATCGAAGCATCATTTCGCTCTTCGATGGATACATAATTATAAATGGAACAAGCCATCCCCAGTGAATCAAAGCCTGGTCCGCAATTGGCCGTTGTTCCGGGAACACGTACTCTTACAGATGCCATGATATCCCCCGCTTAAATTCCGTCGATTTCTTCTGTTTCTACACGAATTACACTCTTGATATTTGTCACTACAGGCATTCCCGATAAAGTCCGTAATGCCATGCGCACATTACCATCGGTAACTCGGTAAGTGATCAGAACAATTTCTGAGTAATTATTTACTTTACGTTTTTGAATAACTGAGTGAAGACTGACTTGCTGCGCACCAAAAGCGCCAGCAATAGCCGCTAAAACGCCGGGCTTATCTTCCACAAGAATGCGGATATAGTAGGGAGAGTAGGTCTTTTCTACGGGGCAAAGATCACGTGTTTCAAAACATGTACACAATATACGACTGCTGACATGATGATACAAATCGCGAGCCACATCCATAACATCCGCTACGACAGCGCTCGCCGTAGGCATTTCTCCGGCACCGCGACCATAAAACATCGCTTCGCCAATGGCATCGCCTTTTACATAGATTGCGTTAAATACATCACTAACCGCAGCTAAAGGATGGCTTTTCGGAATAAAAGTCGGATGAACTCGTACATTGAGGCCTTCCTCTGTTTCCTTCGCGGTAGCAATCAACTTAATGATATAACCAAGTTCTTTCGCATAGGCTACATCCTCGGCAGAAATGTTTTCAATTCCTTCTACTGATACATCATCTAAGGGAACTCTTGTATTAAAAGCAATGGATGCCAAAATAGCAATCTTACGCGCCGCATCCAAGCCGCCAATATCGGCAGTCGGATCGGCTTCGGCATACCCTTTGTCCTGGGCTTCTTTAAGCACAGTGTCAAAATCAAGCAGCTCTTCCGTCATTTTTGTCAGAATATAATTTGTCGTACCATTGACAATTCCCATGACTTCCGTAATATGATTCGCAGCAAGACATTGCTTTAACGGGCGAATAATCGGAATCCCGCCGCCAACGCTAGCTTCAAACATAAAGTCCACGTTATTTTCTTCAGCTGCTGCAAAAAACTCTTTGCCATATAGAGCAACTACATTCTTGTTTGCTGTTACGACATGTTTTCCCGCCTTAAGGGCTTTCAATATATACGTACGCGCTGGCTCTTCACCGCCGAGAACTTCCACGACAATATCGATATTCGGATCAAGCAGAATCTCATCAGGATCTGTCGTAATGACAGCATCCGTCTGTACTCCTCTGGCCTTTTCCTTGTTGCGTACCAAAATTTTAGCAATCTTTACAGGCATGCCTACTTTTTGGGCCATGGAACAAGTATCATTTTCAATAATTTTAACAACTCCGGTACCGACTGTCCCGAGTCCTAATAAACCGACCTGAATCGTCTCTTTCATCGCAGCTTCCCCTCTCCCATGACCAACTCTGTTATTAGGCTTGACCTAATACTTCTAACCGTTTGACGCCTTCAATCATTCTTAATTTATCAAGCAGCGCTTCTAAATCAATATCAAGCTCCGCCGTTTCAATGGAAATCGTCGCATTGGCTACTCCCTGGAGAGGAATGCCCTGATTGATCGTAAGAACGCTGCCGCGATCACCAGCAATGGTGTTTAAGACACGCGAAAGCACACCCTGCTTATGCTCTAAAAGCAGCGCCAGAGTAACAATTTTCTCCTGACTCGCTTCATAAAAAGGAAATACATAATCTTTGTATTTATAATAAGCGCTGCGGCTTAATTCCATTTTTTCCACAGCCTCATTAATGGTTTTTACTTCGCCTCGTTTTAAGAGTTCTTTGACTTTGATTGTTTTCTTAATTGCTTCAGGCAGGATTTCCTCCCTGACAAGATAAAATACGGCTTTTTGACCCGTCACTGTATTGCCTCCTTCTAGTGCTTCATAAACGGAACATTATCTATTTACAGTAGACATTATATAATACAGGCCAAAATAACACAAGAAAAATTATTTATTTTTCACTATACGTCTCTCACCTATCAACACAAGGTATATTTATAGTGAATTTTCAGTATAAAGCAATTCATAAAAAAAGAACCAGTCTCCTCTGACTGGCTCTCCCCTTTAAAAAATGATACAAATCAGGCCGCCGCTGCCGTCATTTACAATTTTTTGTAAAGTTTCTCTAAGTTTGATCTGGGCATTTTCGGGCATACCTGTTAACTTGTTCTGTATTCCTTCTCGTACAAGTGCATTTAAGGATTTTCCAAAGAGATTTGTGCGCCAGATTTTTTCCGGCTCGCCCTCAAATTCTCTCATAAGATATTGAATCAGTTCTTCACTTTGCTTTTCCGTCCCGATAATCGGCGATATTTCCGCCTGCACATCCGTTTTAATAATATGCAGTGAGGGAGCGGACGCTCTCAGTTTTACGCCAAAGCGGTTGCCTGTACGAATAATTTCCGGCTCTTCCAAAACCATTTCGTCAAGCTGGGGCGTAACGATTCCATAACCTGTCGTTTTGACTTCCGATAGCGCCATAGCCACTTTGTCATATTCCCGTTTCGCGTAAGATAATTCCTTCATGAGCCGTAGCAACTGATGCTCGCCGCCAATAGTAAAACCAGTCAATTCTTCTAAAATGGAATAAAATAAATCCGGTCTTGCAGTCATCTCAATCACGGCGACACCACTACCCAGGTCCATATCATGCAAAATGACATCAGCAATAAACTCGTAGCTTGATAAATCATCAATAGCCCTATCAATATCTCGCAGGCGCTTAATATATTGGACGACTTCATGGACAGCATCGTCAAATTTAAGACGCAGCCAATGATCTGTTTCTAACTCCTCTACCCATTTGGGCAAAGAAATATTAACTTCCTTGACAGGAAACTCATAGAGAACTTCCTGCAAAATCGCATAAATATCATCAGAATTTAATTGAGCACAGTCGACAGGCAAAACAGGCACATCATATTTACTCTCTAGTTTGGCAATCAGTTCTCGCGTTTCTTTCGCTGTCGGCCTATTCGTATTGAATAATACGAGAAAAGGTTTGCCGATTTCTTTTAATTCGGTAATGACCCGTTCTTCCGCCGCCGTATAGTTCTCACGGGGTAAGTCGGTCACTGATCCATCTGTCGTAACCACAAGACCAATCGTAGAATGCTCGGCAATGACTTTTTTCGTTCCTACTTCCGCTGCTTCTTGAAAGGGAATTTCTTCTTCAAACCAAGGAGTCAGCACCATACGCGGCCCATCTTGCTCTTCATAGCCTAATGCTCCGTCAACAGTGTAACCAACACAATCAACCAGGCGAACGCGTACTGTAACATTTTCTTTGATGGAAATTTCCACTGCCTCATTTGGAATGAATTTGGGTTCTGTTGTCATGATTGTCTTTCCGGCAGCGCTTTGGGGCAGTTCATCTTTGGCCCGCTCTTTGTCATAAGGATCCACAATATTCGGCAGCACTAAAGTTACCATAAACCGCTTAATAAAAGTAGATTTTCCTGTGCGTACCGGACCAACTACGCCTAAATAAATGTCGCCGCCGGTCCGTTCGGCAATATCGCGAAATAAATCAAATCTTTCCATTTTGTCCCCTCCCCTGCTTCCCCTGGCCTCGGCTCACAAACTAAGCAAAATCGTCATTATCATTATAAATATATGTGGAGGGTTCCTAATTATACCAAAAGAAAAAGAGTACGGAATATTCCATACTCTTTTTACCAGTTTTCTTCAGTTCGGCCGCGAGTCATGAGATCAAGCACAGCCTGTTTGGGATCTTTGCCTTGATAAATTACGCGATACGCCTCATAGGTAATGGGCATTTCTATTTGGTGCAGTTGCGCTAACTCATAAGCAGCTTC
>URQW01000061.1 GCA_900550105.1 uncultured Pelosinus sp. | reverse complement strand
ATCACCAAGCCCGGCGGGATTGGGATGGCCGTGAACCTTATAAGGATTCATAACTGGCTCTTGCACCAGTCTGGTCTTGCTTGAGCACTGCATAAAAAAGTTACGTCTTGCCTCGCCCCGCATCGCAGCTTCCATTGTTTCATATTTCATAGTGAATTCTCCCATACCTTAATAACCGTCATTGTAAGCCTTATCAAACAAGTCCATATAGCCTTCCTTAGTTATGGCTCGCGGATTGCTGTCATTCGAACCATTCTTCACCGACATTTCCGCCAAAAGTTCGAAATCCGCCTTGTCAATGTTTAAAGACCGTATACCAGGCAGACCGATTTTTTGCGATAAGGCTTTAATATGCTCAATGCCTTGTTGCGCAGCCTTCGCGTCATCCTGCTCGTCAATTCCCATAGCACGAGCAATTCGTGCGTACTTATATTCCACCGATGGCAGATTGTATTCCATCACATAAGGCAGTAATATGGCGTTGCACATACCATGCGGCGCATCATACAGACTCCCCAAGGCTTCCGCCATGCAATGCACTGAAGCAACATCGGCATGACTAAAAGAAAGTCCCGCCAAAAGACTGCCCATCATCATTTTATCACGAGCCTCGCGATTCGTACCATTTGTTACGGCCTCCAGGATATTTTGCGCAATATATTCGACAGCGTACAACCCAACAGCCTCAGCAATCGGTTCCGTACAATTTGCTGTATAGCCTTCGATTGCGTGCGTCAGAGCATCAATCCCTGTAGCCGCGGTAACCATTGCGGGAACAGTAAATGTCAGTTCAGGATCGACAATAGCCACTTTTGCAGCAATTGCCGGACTTTTTATGGTAAATTTGAACTTCTCTTTTGTATCAGTAATAACTGAGGAAAAAGTGACTTCACTGCCCGTACCAGCCGTTGTCGGAATGGTAATAAGCGGCAAGCAATCATTCTTTATTTTATTCTTGCCTTGATAGTCGCGGACTTTTCCCCCTTGGCGCGTCAGGACAGCCACCGCCTTGGCCGCATCAATTGGACTGCCGCCGCCAAAAGCGACTAATGCATCAATACCCTGTTGTCTAGCAAGCTCAGCCGCCGCCTCCACATTGGTATCCTTCGGGTTCGCCTCGATCGCGTCATAAGTAATAAAAGCCACGTCTGCAGCGGTAATAAGATCACTGATTTTCTGCAAAAGTCCCGTTGCCGCTAAACCTTTATCGGTAATAATCATGACTTTTTTTACGTTCAATAATCGCAGTTCTTCCGCCAAAACACTTACTATTCCAGCGCCATATCTAATTTTTGTTGGTAATAGAAATTCAAAGCAGTCGATCAATACATCCGCCCCCTTAATGTACTAACATACCACGAACAGGCTTTTTGCTTGACGCAGTCTATTTGTGTCATATTGTATATTCTCCATGATCAGGTTAAATCCTGGCAAAAAAGCCCAATTTTCTATTTTTCTAAAGGCTCACTTTCGTCGCTTTCCACTTCCACCAAATTCGTGTGCTGGGGATTGCCAAAAGCCAAAGGTGTTGGCGCATACTTCGTCAGAACATTAATGCAACCGCGCCGATCAATCCCTGTTTCATCAGGCGTCCACCAGGCTCCTTGCGGTACCGATACAACACCTGGCATAATCCGAGGAGTTACTTTTACTGGTAAAACAATAATACCGCGAGAGTTGAAGACCCGAACATTTTCCCCATCAACGATCTGTCGGCTTGCGGCATCAAGCGGATTCATCCAGACTTCCTGACGCCCTGCTTCCTCCATCCAGCGAGTATTATCGAAGGTCGAGTGGACACGGCGCTTATAATGATGCCCGATACACTGCAGCGGATATTTTTTTATCAAAGGATCTTCCGGTCCTTCCCAAGCCGTAATATATTTCGGTATAGCCGGAATCGTTTTTAGTTTCTCCATTTGCCATAGCCGCTGTGAAAAGATCTCGATTTTTCCTGATGGCGTTGGAAAAGGGTATTCTTGGGGATTATCAATTTGCTCTTGAAAGGCAATATAAGGCTCCTTGTAATAACGACGATAAATCCCTTTGGCCTGAAACTTTTCAAACGACGGAAAATCAGGATCAACCTTTCGCGTTTCTGCCACAAGATACTGTAGCCATTCTCGTAAGGTACGCCCTGCTGTAAACACATCGTGCAGCCCCAGTTTTTGGGCCAAATCGCTAACCCAACTATAGCCATTGCGGCATTGGCCTGGCGGCTCTACCGCCTGATTTCCATATAAAACATAGTCGCCATAAAGCCAGGGATTGACTAGATCTTCCCGTTCCATAAACGTATCGGCAGGTAAAACAATATCAGCATATCTTGCGCTAGGTGTAAGAAAGTGGCCGTTATCAACAATCAATTCCGCTAATGATTCATCTTCCAATAATTTAGCCGTACCATTCGTATCAGAGTGCTGATTTGTTAAACAATTACCGCCCAAGTTAAAAATCAGCTTAATATTAGAATTCAGTTTAGAAACCCCTCTGACCCCTGCTTCCGCTCCCATTTCAGTTCCCCGTACTAGCGCTTCAGTCCAAGTAAACATAGAAATTTGTGCTTTGCAAGGATTGGAAATTGGGATAGACGCAAGTGGAATGTCTTGGGCTGGTTTACCATGGCCTGAAGCCCAACCGCCCTTCCTGCCAACATTTCCTGTCATGGCCGCTAAGACAGTGCCACAACGAACGATTTGTTCGCCATAGGCATGACGCTGTGGACCATACCCTTGAATCAAAGCGCCTGGTCGCCTTGTAGCATATTTTCGCGCTAAAGCTGTAATCTGCTCGCGTGGTATTCCCGTAATTGATTCGGCCCATTCCGGAGTTTTTGCCTGTTTATCAGAGCCCAATCCTAAAATATAAGCTTTAAAGAATTTCCTGCTGGAATATGGGGCGGCATATGCTCCTCATCAAAGCCCAGACAGTAGGTATCAAGAAATGACTGATCCTGTAAGTGTTCCGTAATCATGACATACGCCATTGCCTCTAAAAGAGCGCAATCCGTTGTAGGACGAATCGGAACCCATTGATCGGCCAGAGCTGCCGTCGTATTCGAATAGACGGGATCAATCGAAATAATTTCGGCCCCAGCTTGTTTAGCTTGCTTAAGATAAAAAGCCGTATTCGTACCGTGAATCGTTTCTGCCGGATTCCAACCTAAAAGAATAATCAGTTTTGAGTTTATCCAATCTTCCCGGCTACTCCCAGTGCGATTCGTCCCAAAGGTATAGGGAGTCGCATCTTCCGTACAAGCTGTGCTATACGTTCCATAATAGGAAAGAAAACCGCCGTAAAGACCTAGAAGTCTCGCCATCCAAACGCGTTCCGACGTTTTTCCGGAATTCCCTGTAGCATAATTTAAATAGATCGCCTCAGGGCCGTATTGCTGCATAATTCGCCTTGTCTGACAGGCAATCGTCTCTAAAGCTTCATCCCAACTAATTGGCGTAAACTTACCTTCACCACGCTTGCCGATACGCTTTAAAGGCTGAGTTAAGCGATCGGGATGATACATATAATCACGATAAGAACGGCAGCGCAAACAACCACGCAATTGCGGATCGCCAGGCTTATCCAAAATCGTATCATCAGCAGAAATTTTTACAACCTTACCATCTTTTACATGGGTTTTAAACAGACAGCGGCCGCCGCAATTCAAAGCGCCTGCCGTATAAACTACTTTTTCAGCCATAACCTACACCTCTGGTACCGATTTTACAATTCTAACTACGATCCATTATACTGCCGTGACGATGCGGCGTGATAACTAGCGATGGTTCCGTCCCGGATTGATCAACCATGCCCTGTGTCTGCGAAACCGTGCCATATTTTTGCTGCAACTCTTTCAGCAAGCCATAGTCTAACACCCGCATCGGACAAGCCGCTACGCAGGCCGGCTCCTTGCCTTGCTCCAATAAATCAAGGCAAAAATCACATTTACCCATTTTTCCTGTAGACTGATTAAACTGTAAGGCTTCATAAGGACAGGCTGTCGTACACTGTTTACAGCCAACACACTTTTCCGCTGCTAATAAAACAATACCATCTTCCTCACGTTTTCTTAAGGCGCCAGTAGGACATACTGCAACACAAGCCGGTTTCTGGCAATGATTGCAGCTTAAAGAAGTCCAGAAAGCAAACACATTTTGACGAATTACGCCATTAAGCTGTTTATAGGAACCACCGCAATATTCATGGACTTTCCGATACAATTGCCCTTCGGACAGATTATTTTTATCTTTACAGGCAATTTGACAGGTACAACAACCAGAACAATGTTCCTGTGCAAAATAAAATGCTAATTGTTTTGTCATAAACTCTCTCCATCATATGAAAAAAGCGCTATCGCGCAAGTTCTCAAGATAATTGCGCCATAAACGCTTTTTATTTCTATACTCTGTCTTTTCGCTTCGATTCTTATAAACCCCTGCATGATCCGCCCGACTGAAAACATTTCAAAAAAATTAGTTATCAAGCTAAATATCAAAGCCCAGAATAACCTTTTGCACTTTTTTAATCTCCCAAATTCTGAGCTGTAATAATAATTGGCATTTCACTTCAAAATCATCGAGCGACAGACCGAGCATCTTTTCAATCTTTTGTTTTCTCCATATAACGGTATTGTAGTGAATAAACAAATTTCGTGCGACCATTTTAAAATTTGGTTCCTTTAACAGCATCTTCAATGTTTGCAAAAAACTAGTGCCATTATCCTGATCATATACCGCAACCTGCTCAATAGCCTCTGTACTTATACCACCTGATCCTTTATTTTCTAAAATGCAAAAAGCAAGTTCATAATAGCCGATATCTTCATAGTGAGTAATGGAACTCCCTCGCACCTCCCCGACAATAAGCGAGCGGAATCCTTTAACATATAATTCTTTTATATTTAATGTGGTTTGCGACAAACCCGAAATACCGATTTTTACTGGAACCTTCTGGCAACACCGTTCAATTTCTTGTAGTAATTGTTCTCCATACTCAATTTGACCCGCTTTGCTTGAAAGATTATTATTTACGACAGGTATTAAGGCAATCATTACTTGATTATATTGCCATACCCAACCAGGCAAATTGCTAAGCAACCATACAAAAACAGATTGTTGTACTATATTAGGCACTTGTTTTGTCATTCTTAAAACACAGCATATATAGGTTGCTCGGGGATTAATGCCATACTGTTGCAGTTTTTCGCGGGTAACCTCAATAGGCTCTTTACTATTTATTACATTATAAAAAAAGGCACTCTGAATGTAAGCTTGATTTGTTAGTGAAAGTTCACTCTCTGCTTTTTGAACTCTATCTTCCCCTAATTTTTGTTCGGTAATATCTTGGCAAGTTCCAAACATTTTAATAAGCTTTCCCTGATTGTTAAAATTCATATTAGCGCGAAGATGAAGCCAAGTAATCTCACCGTTCGCTTTAATAATCCGGTATTGCACATCATACAGAGAATGATCCTTGGCATAAGAAATATACTCTGACACCCATGAAAAATCGTCAGGATGTATCATACTCAGATACAGTTTTTCCGTAGGTTTTACTTCCCCTGGCACAAAACCTAAATTTCTATACATTTGATCAGACCAACTCATTCTATCAGCCACTACATCCCAATCAAAATAGCCTATTTTCGCTATTTGTTCCGCTACATTTAAGTTTTTTTCATTCTTCTTTAATGCCAGCTCTAATTTTTTCCGCTCCGTAATATCCGTCATCGAGGCCAATAAGTATTCAGAATTATCAAGTACAATTACATCAGCATTCAATAGGCAATACCGCAATTCTCCCTGTTTGGTTCTAATCTTATACTCGTAATTCTGAAAATACCCGCGTTTTTTTAGCGCATTAATAACCGCTTTTCGATCAAGTTCAACAAATATATTCAATTCACTGGAGTTTTTCCCGATTACCTCTTCTTTTGTATACCCCATAAATGTTAAAAACGCTTGATTCACCTCAATATAGTAACCATCAATAAATCTACTTATCGACATGGGTGAGACGTTATGATGAAAAGCCATGCGAAACCGTTCCTCCACTTGCTTGTTTCTAGTAATATCAAAATCAATAAATATAACATATCTTTCGCTGCCATCTTTAACTAAAATAGCTTTGCAAATAAGGGTGCGCTTTTCTCCTGTAGGCGCATAGTATGACAATTCATAAGGAAGAATACTAGAATCATCATCTAATTCTTTGATTTTTTGAACTACCTCATGACAATTACCAAACCCTAAATCTTGGGGAGTTTTGCCGACAGCTTGCTCAAACGTGCGCCCCATAGCTTTTTCCCATGCTTTATTGACGAATAAAACAGACATAGTTGATATCTGAATGATCGTAACAAGTGCAACACTATTATGAAATATTTTTTCAATACATTGTAAAATGTCTAAACTTTTATCTGAATGTTCTTCTCTAAAAACTATCGACATCTCATCCCCCATTAGCGATAACCTATTAGCAAAAAAATAACTACTGCTAAAGTTATTTATAGAGACTCTTCTTTTACGTATCTTTTAGAGTTTTTTAACCGCTTAATTAGCATTACTTCATTTCCGATGTGGTTATAAACTACCTTATCCATAATTGCCAGCATCAGCGGAATCCCTCTGCCATGTTGTTCCCAGAGTTCTTTATCTAAAAATTTTTGCACTCCCTCTTCTAATATTTTATTAACTAGTTCATTGCCTGGAAAGCCTTTTCCATTATCTTTTATGCGTATTACTAACAGTTGGCCGTAACAACTAATTTTCACACTGGCCCTTGTTCCTGAGCGAACAGCATTTACTAAAGCTTCATTCAATGCTATTTGAACCGTATTAGTAGATAGTTCTCTGGGAAATTGATTCGATAATATTTGACGTATAAAAATCATAGATTCAGGATTTCTTGTACATTCAAATCGGAATGCTTTTTTCATCTAAGACCACCTCTCACGGATTTATGCATCATTTATTGCAAAATGATATTATATAATGAAAATTTTACCATTATATTTTATTGTATAACAGTTAAGAAAAAAATAACCATTGTTATCATTTCCAACAAATTATCCTAATGATTGTTATTTTGTAACAGGTATTATAAAAAAACGACATATAATAATTGGTATGCCTCATATATTCGCCATACACAAAGCGTAATGTTATAAAAAAACTCTACTTTAACCGTTTAAGGCAAAGTAGAGTTTTTTAACTGTAACATGAATTGTTTCTCTAGTTTCATCACCTAAGACTATTTCATTCCGGCCAACTGCATGCCTTCATATCGACGCGACCATCTATTAAAAAAATTACACCTTCGGATTCCAAAAGGCCTCTACGCATATTCGCATACTGGCCGCCTGTAATAGAACCATCGGCCGTAACTACCCGCTGCCAGGGCAAATTTTCCGGGCAGCACCGCATAGCCCAACCGACAACACGTGCCCCGCTTGGACGTCCCAACATCCGGGCAATCTGCCCATAGGATACGACTTTACCGTACGGTATCTGCGCAACAATTTCATAGACTTGCTTAAAAAATGGATTCGTAGTCACAATAACCCCACCTTGATCAGAAAGTACCTACTGGCAGTAAACCTGCTGCAATATAATCTGTACAACAGCAGCCCCTTCCTTCGCTTCCTATACATTATACCTCGATAACCGCCGCTCACACCATAGTCTTTCCTCTATCTAACCCAGGCTGCCGCGCTCTTTGCCAACGCGTCAGCTAGCCAGTAAGGGTTCATCTTCATAAGATTTAGGGGTAAGTTATCCATATCGAAAAAATTCGCTTCGCTAATTTCCTTACAATCAGCCTGTAAAGTCCCCCCTTTAATTCGACACAAGAAAGACAGTGTAATAAAATGAGTCACTTTTCCTGATGGATACCGAAAGACTTGTGTTTCAGGATCTGAATATACTCCGACTAACTTTTCCGCAGTTACAATGAGTCCTGTTTCCTCCAAGATTTCCCGACAAATGGCATGGGCAACACTTTCCGCTTTTTCCACATGACCTGATGGCAGTCCCCATAAGCCATTGTCGACTCGTTTAACAAGAAGAATCTGATGTTGCTCATTAAAAACAACACCTGCTACGCCTGGTTCTATGGTATCTGGCCAAAAATAAGTAGAATGCTCTTGCGCGCCGCAACAATTTACAGAACAAAACAGTTCCATTAAACTACCAATTACCGCCTTGGGTTTGTAATCTTCTCTGTAGCCATCACGACTCGCTTGTTGCCGCGCAACCAAAATTACATCAAGTCTCCCTTGTTCCGCCCCCCTAATATCGGTTTCTGACTGATCACTCATCACATAAGCGCAAGACACTCTATTGGGAACTAAATAGAATGCCGCAGTCCAACCGGACGTTATACATTCTGCTAACACTGCCGGAATTCCTAGGCAATTTAATTTTTCACATACCGCTTGCCGTGAGATCCCTGGATCATTGGTAAAAAAATATAGTTTCTTGCCCATACTTCTCAGCCTCGCAATGGCCTCTTGGCTCCCTGGCACCAATTGATTTTCAAAATAAATAACCCCATCCAGATCTACTAAGAATAGATCATATCTTTCTGCCAGTATCACTAGTAACGCCTCCTTACAAAATAAAAAAGCCCAAAGAGAATATCTCAGCGCACACTAAGTGCGCCAAGCTATCCCCCTCGGGCTTTTTATGCCAATAGGTGCTTCTGTCCAGTTAGAACAGAACTGTAGCGCTCGGTCACTGTCCCTGCAATCCAGGCGGAACCCTAGCTACCTATTCCCAGCTTAGTAACTGTATAATACCATAGTAAAATCAAAATGTCATGGCTTAAAATCCAAATTATATGACGATGAATCCCGCCGTTTCACTACTAAAACAATCGTAATATAGAGCCTTAAAGCGCTGTCCCCTCGGTGGGAACAAATAGCCGAGACATATCTACGCCTTCTAGTTCAAGTAATTTGACTTTTGTATTCACACCGCCAGCATACCCTGTCAAACTTCCCTTTACGCCAACAACTCGATGACACGGAATAATAATAGAGATCGGATTATGGCCCACAGCTCCGCCTATCGCTTGACTTGACATACTTTGTTTATGCAGTTTCAAGGCTGCCTTTTTCGCAATATCGCCATAAGTAATAACTGTGCCATAGGGTATCTCACATAACAGTTTCCATACGACTTGACGAAAATCGCCGCCAATGGGAGCTAATGCTAATTCAGAAATAGCAGGCTTCTCCCCCGCAAAATATCGGTCTAACCATTGCTTCACAACTGCAAATACCGGCATATCGTTGTTTTCTAGCATCGTTTTAGCAATAGCGCCGCCATAATACTTTTGCCCCTCCAGCCATAACCCTACCAGGTTGTTGGTATCACAGGCAAGGGTAAGTTTGCCAATAGGCGATAAGTAATTCGTTGAATAATACATGGTAGATCCCCCCTTTATAGCGTGTTCCAGAGATTGATTGTAGCGTAACTGCGCCAGGGCCGCCAGCCTTCCGAAATTGTAAGCAGTTCTTTGCTTGTGTAATCGGGAAGTGCTTTTTTAACACCAACATCTGTTTCAAGGAAAGCGTCTGGCCACTCCAACGCGCGCATAGCAATATACTGTGCCGTCCATTTACCAATACCGCGAATTGTCAGCAATTTTTTAATTTCTTCTTCTGGATCAAGGCAAAAGTCAAAGTTGATTTTTCTTTGCACGATTGCCGCGGCAAGCTCATAGATTGTTTTTGCCCGTGTTCCAATTACGCCTAACGGCCCAAAGTGGTTTTCAATCGGCCCGTTCAACGCTAGTACATCTTCCGGCAAAGGAAACACATGAGTCAAGCCGTCTATTCCAGTTTGAATTGGCGTACCATAGGTATTAGCAATCCTTGCGGCCAAAGTGCTTGCCGCTTTTACCGTGATTTGTTGTCCAAGTACCGCCCGCACCGCCATTTCAAAAGCATTAAAACAGCCTGGTAAACGGGTTCCTACCACAGAGAGCCCGGGTCGTATATCATTCATTGCTGAAAGCGTTTGATATATTGCATTGGGCTCGCAGTACAAATCAAACAACTGGCGTACTCGTGCCAAAACTTGTGGTAATACAGGAAGTAACGTTTCACTTATTGTGACGGCCAGCGTATTATTTTGAGGTTGATGCCCCACTTGTACCCAGCCATATACACTCTTTCCAGCGGCACCTATGAGATGGACTGTACGCATATATTGGTTATTCTTCACTATATCAACACCAGCAATGGCACGTCCTGCAAGAAACTGCAAGATTTCTTGCCAACGATAGGGCGGACGATATCCCAGTGCCAAAATAAAATCGCCAGTATGGTGTTTTGCTTTCGTAGTCTGTTTCCGTAACCCTGTAGGCGAAAGATTATAGCGCTTTTTGAAAAGTTCATTGAAACGGCGTAAGCTGCCAAATCCAGCAGTCATTGCCACATCAAGCACCGACAAATCCGTATCTGTAAGCAAGTTCTTAGCAAGCAGCAAGCGACAAGTTTGTAAATATTGCACTGGCGAAACATTGTATGCGGCTTTAAATATACGCCGTAAATGTCGATCCGTACAGCCAAGCAGTGCGGCCAAATCCTGTAAACTTTGTCCGTTCCAGCCATTTTCTTCGAGTAATCTCGCTGCTCGATAGACTAAATGAGTCGAGGCGTCAACAATAGAACTACCAGGAGCTAACTCTGGCCGACATAACAGACAAGGACGAAAACCAGCTTGTTCCGCTTCCGCCGCCGTCGCGTAAAATGTACAGTTTTCAGCTTTTGCCTGCTTGGCCCGACACACTGGGCGACAATAGATCCCCGTAGAGGAAACCCCTACGAAAAAACGCCCATCAAACCGTGCATCTTTTGCCTTAAATGCCGCATATAAACCATTGTCATTTGCCTGCATGATCTTATCTCCTACATTGACTTTGACCTAATTATATCATCTTCTTTAAAAATATCTGGCTGTTTTCGGACATGCTTTTTTGCACTTCCTAGCCGCGCTTACTTACATTTCTCATCGATTTACGGCTTTATATAAGCAAATCCCTGTTGCTGCAACTCAATCAACCGTTGTATCCCTGATGGAACAATATGTACCCCTTGCGGTAAACAAGAAGCATCTATCCCGTTTCCTTGTAGCGCAATCTGACAACAGTCAAAGCATACCTGTTGCTGCACGAGGCCAGCAATCTTTTCTTGATATGCTTCATCCAAAAGAGCGGAAACTGCCGCAGCATTGATGACAACATGCAGCAAGTAATCATCATGTAAGCCATTCAGAAAATTACTAATGTTACCAAGTAACAGGTCCCATTTTTCCATTTCATCAATATGAAAAACAGCTTTCCACATCATCTCGCCACCTCCATCTCTCTGTGCAAGAAGTCCACTGCCCTTCTCACCAACCCTTTTTGATAATTTCTTCTAATTCGGTCTCCGTTACACCGCCACTTTTTCGGTAACGAATTATTCCGTTTTCATCGACAACAAGCGTCGTGGGAATCGCTGTAATGCGAAACTGCTTAGCAATCGCTCCATCTGAATCAATGTAAGCCGTAAACGAATAATTTCCTTCCTTTAAAAAAGCAGCTACCTTCCCCTTGTCTTCCTGAATATCGATCGAGTAAAACTGCATTTTATCCTTGTTATTGCGAGCAAATTGATCCAGCTCAGGAAACTCTGCCCGGCATGGCGGGCACCAGGTTGCCCAGAAATTAATAACACTTATCTGACCAGGCTTGCCAACAGTTACTGACTGTCCAGCAAGTCCTTGCAAGGTAAATTCAGGCATACGATCGCCTGTACTAACACCACTGCGAGCGCTCTGGCTGCTTGAACCGCTTGCTCCGCTTGGGGTATTCGTTTTATTAAGAAACACATACCAGATTCCAGCCAAAATAAATAACGAACAAAAAAGAAACAGTAAGCGCTTTCGATTATTCATCGAAATTCCTCACTTCCATAGCTAGCATTTTTTCTACAACCAAAGCGGCATTCCGCAAAGGCGCTATGTCCTGTTTGCTTTTCATTAATAAAATGCCGCCTTCCAGTAAGGCAACAATAGCCTGTGCCAAACATTCACTGCTGCAATCTAGCGGTAAAGCCTGTTCTTGTCGCCACTCTTCAATGACTAGCGTTAAGTGATGGCTCCACAGAGAAAACATTTGATAGATTTTTTCCCGAAAAACCTCATGCTTCTCACTTAATTCAATAGCCAGATTGCCGAAGAAACAACCACATTTACTTTCCCGCTTGTTATGTATATCAATCGAACAAGCAAGCATATGGCGAATTTTCCGTTGCGGGTCACCTGGTTGCGCTAGATTCTCTTCAATAACCCGCTTTTGCCATTTTTCAAAACAATAATCAATCACAGCAAGCCCCAGTTCTTCTTTGGAAGAAAAGTAATAATAAAACTGACCTTTGCCGATCTGGGCCGCCTCCATAATATCCTTGACTGATGTTGCTTCATAGCCATTCGAATGCATTAAATCAGCTGTCACTTTTATAATTTCCAATTTTTTGTCAGTCATAATATCCTCCTTACCTACCAGTTGGTACAATTTAATTTTATCATATAGTATGATGGCCGCAAAGATTTTTATTCATAAAAATTGCGTTCCGCGTCAAAAACGAAAACAGACTTTCAGCTAGAAGAAAGTCTGTTTTTAATAAACCATTTTATAGAAACTACATTTTAAAAATACTGACAGACCGCATGAATTCTTCTGTCATGTCGGCAAGAACTTGGTTGAATGCATCGATTTCCTGCATTGCCGCTAACACTAGTATTTTATTTCGATACCCATTTAACTCCCGAGACATCACGTAATGTTATTTTCGTTACATTACTTACGTCCTTTCCTAAATCAAGGTTTACTATTGCTTCAGCGCCAAGTGGAATAATAATACCGTCTGGACCTGCTTTTACTTTGAGAGGGAATGAATTCTGGATAGTTGCTTTTTTCATCACTGCAGACAAATGTTCCCCTCGTAAATCAGCAAGTACTGTGCCGTTAGCATCTTCAGCGACCAATTCTGTAACAAAAGCCCCATAAGTATCGGGTCCGCCATCACGAAAAACTTTTATTGTTACTTGAGTACCTTTTGCACTAATTTGATCAATTTGTACATGTGGTTTAGCGGATGGATTGGAAAGAGGTCCCCATAGCCCCCCTACGAAAGCCTGATTAGTCCATAACATAGCAATAACGGTAAACGCAGTTAACCCATAAATAAGTTTCCGTCCTGTACCTTCGCTGACAAAATTACCTGAAGTAATCCATGACATAGGTTGTTTAATCCAAGAAGGCCACCGCCGACCAATGACTGCATCCAAAGAAAAATTTCCTGATCCAGACATAAAAAGAATAACCCCAATAGCAATACCGAACGATCCAATCTGCCATTCATCCAAGCAGGTAGCTCCTAACCAGCCTGCCCCCAATAACATGGAAAAAGATAGTACCGTTACTCCTAATGCCGCCAAACGAGAAACTAGTCCAAAGGCTACGCAAAATCCAACTGTAAATTCTATAAAAGTGAAAAACCACATAAAAATATTAAGCAAATCAGGATTGGTTAATAAATAGTATAAAAGTGGCTTAATCCCTAATGCGTGCGGATAGAAAGTGTTAATTTTGCCTCCAATCCATGCTGCATTGTTAGGATCCATTTTAGCACCATCAAGCACTAAACGTCGCCAAGCTGCTGAAAAGAACATCCATGCCGCAACAAACCGTATTGGCAATAACAATAAATTCATTGTAACAGACGCAAAATTTTTCTCGATCTTATCCATTAACAACTCTCCTTAAAAAAATTCAAACTAGCCCATTGCTCATCTACGTAGTTTTTAAAAAATCGAAGAAAGAATTCCAATTCCTTTCTCAACCCAATCAAACCACAGAGCAATTCCGCTTAAAATTAACAACACACCTGTTAGTCGCTGTATAACCGGAAGCCACTCATAATACCGACGCACCGAAAAAAGCACCGTTCGCAAAATCGTGGCGATAAAAAAGAAAGGAACCGAAAATCCCATTGCATAAACAAAAAGTAGAAAAGCTCCCATTTCTACCGTATCGCTGCTTCCAGCATAAACTAAAACAGTCGCTAAAATTGGCCCTGTGCAAGGAGTCCAACCAATCGTGAAGGCGATCCCCAGTAAAAAAGCCCCTACAGGCCCGCCTGTTTTAAAATACATAAAAGGTCTATATTCACGTTCTAACCTGTCAATTCGTACAGCTCCGACTAATATACTGCCCAGAAGAATAATCACGACAGCTCCTGCTTTTTTCAAAATAGGCTGGTAATCAAATAACCACTGCCCTAGCAGCGAAGCCGTAGCCCCCATAGCAACAAACATAAACGTAAACCCTAAAAGAAAACAAAAAGTATTTACATAGATCTTATAAGACGAAGCCGCTTTGGGATCAGCGGCGCCTGCCAAAACAGCCGAAAAGGTCGGAAGAAGCGGCAAGACACAAGGCGATAAGAACGAGAGAAATCCGCCAGTAAAAGCAGCAAGAATCGTTATGTTTTCCAACGCTTTTCCCACCCCCTTTTTCTGTTAACTTCTTCTAAATCTTTTTCTGTTACACCGCCACTGTTTCGGTAATGAATGACTTCATTTTCACCTTGACCTGGCTTACCAATAATAAGTAATCGCCTTCGATCGTTCATCGTAATTCCTCACTTTTATTACCAGTATTTTTCTAGAATCACTTTAAATACCTACCGGTTGGTACAATTTTATTCTACCATATAGTATCGCAATCGCAAAGATTTTTATTCATAAAATTTCATCTCGTGCAAAAGAAAAAACAGACTTTTCTTTAGGTGAAGTCTGTTTTAGCAAAACACTGTGAAATGTAAAGTTATTCAATTAAAGAAAGACTTCGGGCTCTTTGCGACATGAAAAATTAACTTCTAGCTCCTCTTTATGATAGAGATAACTTGCATCATCATAATATTTCGCTTGTACCGGGCATATCTTTACGCAAGCACCACACTTTATACATATACCCTCAACCATTTTGACATTTTCTTTACGGATCGATCCCATCGGGCAAACAGAAACACACTTTAAGCAGTTTGTACAGGCATCATTCGTTTTGGGCTTTACTTTTCGAATATCAACAGGATTGTTCTGTGTATCTTTAGGAATATAATAATAGCGATAGGGCCTATTTCCCTTTACGGCTGGTGCTTGAAAATCCTTTTGGCAAATGATTTTTTCTGTTATTTGCTTTGCAAAGGTTTCGGCAATCTCCAGATCGTTCGTATCAGGTCTGTGAGCAGCCAACGTCTTTGAAAAGGAGTGTTCACCAATAAACGCCCCAGCGGCAACGACTTTAAATCCATCTACTGTTAAAATATCGTACAATTCGATTAAGGCATCGTCATAGTTACGATTGCCATAAACAGTTACGGCAATCGCTAATGCACCATTTCCCGTAATAGACTGTAAGTGCTTTAATAAAACATTGGGAACTCTTGCTGCATAAACAGGAACGCCAACAATGACAATATCACTTTCTGTGAACTTTGTTATTTTCGCTCTAGCACCAGGCAAAGTAAAATCTTCAATCTGTATAGCATGATCATTATTAATTTTTTCTGCTAGGACTTCAGCTATTTTGTGCACTACTTTTTGTGTTGT
>URQW01000060.1 GCA_900550105.1 uncultured Pelosinus sp. | reverse complement strand
CTGGAAAAATCGTCGGAGGCTTTGCTCTCGGCATTAGCTGGAAAACGCAGCAAGGCTTAATGGAAGCGGCGCAAACCATTGCTGCGACATCAGAAGAAATGACGGCAACGACGGAGGAACTTGCTACTACGGCCACTCATTTGTCGCAAGGCTTAGCCGCGATTGGACAGATTGGCGAAAAAGTAGCGACAGAAGTAAAAAATACTGATGATATTTTGCGATTTGTCAGCGATGTGGCGGCGAACTCCAATCTGCTTGGCTTGACTGCGGCCATTGAGGCCGCTAGAGCTGGCGAACATGGCCGTGGTTTTGCCGTCGTAGCGGATGAAATTCGTAAGATGGCTGTAAATAGCGCAGATGCGGTTAAAGATATTAAAGTCATACTAAATAAGATTAAAGCAGAGGGCGAAAACTTAAAGCATACAGTCGAGCAAAATGTGACGGTGGCGGAACGGCAGGCAGCGGCAACAGAGGAAATTGCCGCCTCCATGCAATCGCTAACCTCATCAGCTACTCAGGTCGAGCAGGTAGCTCGTCAGTTATAATTTATTCAAAGAAAAGGCTTCCGATCTTCGGAGGCCTTTTTATTTTGCTCTATATCTAGTCGTTTTCCATAATTTGTATTTCTGCAAATTTTAGCAGTAAAGTAAAATTTAGTATGCCTTTATGTTATAATGAAGTAGAAATCTATTACTCTATGAGGTGGAAAAATGGCAGGCATATCAGAGTTTGACGCATTAGTGGGAGCAGCGGAAATGATGCAAAAAATCATTCCTTTAGACTGCTGTGTTATGGTTTGTAATTCCGAAGGTGTTATTGTAAAATTTGTTCCAGCAGAAACCTTTGATATGCAGGTAAAAGAAGGGACTGGCGCTGCTAAAGGCGGAGCTTTGGGAGATTGCATGAATACAGGGAGACCTGTTAGCAAGATTGTTCCGAAAGACCTTTATGGAGTGCCGATTAAAGCAACGGCTTTTCCAATTCTTGAAGCCGGAAAGTTAGTTGGGGGCATTGCTCTTGGCATTAGCTTAAAAAATCAGCAAGGTTTAATGGAAGTAGCGGAAACCATTGCTGCGACGTCAGAACAAATGACAGCAACAACGCAAGAACTTGCTGCGACGGCCACTCATTTGTCGCAAGGCTTGGCAACGATTGGACAGATCGGTGAAAAAGTAGCGACAGAAGTAAAAAATACTGATGAAATTTTACGATTTGTTAGCGATGTAGCAGCAAATTCGAATTTACTTGGCTTAAATGCCGCCATTGAGGCTGCTAGAGCTGGTGAACACGGCCGAGGCTTTGCCGTCGTAGCAGAGGAAATTCGTAAGATGGCTGTAAATAGTGCTGATGCCGTTAAGGATATTAAAGTGATATTAAATAAAATTAAAGCTGAAGGCGAAAATTTGAAACATACAGTTGATCAAAATGTGACAGTAGCGGAACGCCAGGCAGCTGCAACGGAAGAAATTGCCGCTTCGATGCAATCGCTAGCCTCATCAGCTACTCAGGTTGAACAGGTAGCTCGTCAATTGTAATTTATTACAGCAGGGGAGATCAGTATGGCAGTTACGCTGGAAGGAAAATTAGTGATTGCAATTTCTTCGCGCGCGCTTTTTGACCTTGATGAAAGCAATCGGGTCTTTGAAGAGAAGGGCGAAGAAGCCTAGGCTAAATTTCAAATGGATCGCGAGAATGAATTGCTTGCCTGCGGCGTAGCTTTTCCACTGATTGAACGGCTGTTAGCCTTGAAAGACCCGCAGACAGGCCAAAATATGGTTGAGATTATTTTGCTTTCAAAAAATGATCCGAATACAGGTCTTAGGGTATTTAATTCCATTGAAACGCGCTTATTAGATATTACCCGTGCCGCCTTTACGCGGGGGCGCCCGCCTTACAAGTATTTAAAGGCTTTTAAAGCCGATCTGTTTTTATCAGCGAATCCAGAGGATGTAAAGCTGGCTTTGCAAAACGGTTATGCCAGTGCGACGATTTTTTCCGGCGGCTATTTACAGCAAAAAGAAAAAAACGGCGCTGACGATGGGGAAATTCGTATCGCTTTTGATGGTGACGCCGTAATTTTTAGTGATGAGGCGGAACGTGTCAATGTGGAGCAGGGGTTGGAAGAGTTTAAAAAAAGCGAAGCGGAAAAATCAGAAATTCCGTTAGCGCCAGGTCCGTTTAAAGCCTTTCTAGCGGCTTTGAATCGTCTGCAGGCTGCTTATAAGCCGTTTCATAAGCGACCGATTCGAACGGCTCTCGTAACAGCGCGGAGCGCGCCTGCTCATAAGCGGGCGATAAAAACGCTGCGTGCCTGGGGAATTAGTGTTGATGAGGCTTTCTTCCTTGGCGGTCTTGATAAGGCTGATATATTAGAAAGTTTTGCACCACATATTTTCTTTGATGATCAACATACTTACTGTGTGAATGCAGCTCGTGTTGTACCGACAGGCCATGTGCCGAGCGGTGTTACAAATCATGAATGAATGTAGCAGAAAAACTTCTCTTATATAGGGAAGTTTTTTTGTTTTTGATTATTTTTTACAATGGCGCATATACTAGCAATAGGACATCACTGTTTTCCCTGTGACCAAAGTAAGCTATACAGGTGGTTTTAGTTGGAGGGATGACGATGTGCCCCTATCAAGATCAATGTTGGGAACAGTGTCCGGCGCAGCTTTATAAGGCGTCGTTTGAATCTTGTGCGAGATTTAAGTTAGCCAGTGTTATTGGGATTGATAAGGTGCCTGTGACGATGAAGGCAATGGATTATGCTTTCATTGCGCCTTATATCCGCTCTTTTAGCGGCAACGAATAGTAGTATGGCAATAAACCGGCAGAGAGATCTCTCTCTTTGCCGGTTTATTCTTTAAGGGGGATTAAGTTATGTTTACGCAATTTTTTTAATACAGCTGTATGGGATAAGCCTAGTGCGAGACCGAGCTGTCGAGAAGTATGGTGTTCCTTCAGGGCAAGCTGTAATACTTCTTTTTCTGTTTCGTCAAGCTGGGCTTTTAGCAGCTTGTTTTTTTTCTTTGCTTGATTTGCTGCTGCATATACTGGTGGAAGTGTATGGTGGAGAATAATATGATCAGATAAGATAATATTTCCTGTCACAATGTTGATCGCTCGTTCTATTACATTTTCTAATTCTCGGATGTTGCCAGGCCAATTATAAGCAAGAAGCTTTTGGAGAGCTGTTTCGCTAATGGTGTCTACTTGTTTTTGCAGACGAGTTGAAAAACGATCTAAAAATACTTGCGCTAACTGAGGAATGTCTTCAGGGCGAGCGCGCAGCGGTGGAATAAATAAGGGAATTACGTTTAAGCGGTAATAAAGGTCTTCACGAAATTGATTTTTTTGAATCATTTCTTCTAAATTCCGGTTAGTGGCCGCTAAAATTCGTACATTTACTGAATTTTCGCGAGGGCTTCCTAGTCGGCGGACTTTTTTATCCTGAAGTACACGGAGTAATTTTGCTTGAAGATGGGTGGATATTTCCCCAATTTCATCAAGAAATAAGGTTCCATCTTGGGCTAATTCAAACAGCCCTTGTTTGCCGCCTTTACTGGCGCCAGTGAAAGCGCCTTCTTCATAACCGAATAATTCGCTTTCTAAGAGCGTATCAGGAATAGCAGCGCAGTTGACGGGAATAAAAATTTTATGGCTGCGCGGTGAAGCGGCATGAAGAGCTCTGGCAAAGAGTTCTTTGCCTGTACCTGTTTCCCCACGGATTAATACGGTCGAATCGCTGCGGGCATAGGTTTTTGCTAAGGTAATGACTTGCTGCATTTCTGTGCTGCTATAGGTAATTTCCTCGAAGGTCAAGGGGAGCTGAGCTGTCACGGTTTGGACGAGGGCTCGAACATCACTGATATCTTTTAAAATAGCTACAGCGCCAATAATGCGCCCTGACTGATCGAAAATGGGTCGACCGCTTGTTAGATAATGACTGTTGGTTTTTTCTAAGATGACTTCCTGATTGTTGTAAACATGGCCGGAGCGAAGTGCCGCAAAAATGGCCATATCTTCTGGTAGAAAGTTGCTTAAGGGGTGACCGATTACTTTGTGGGCTGGTACACGGAGAATGCGTTCTGCGGCTGGGTTATATTGGGTAACGCGTCCCTGCTGATCAATACTTAAAATGCCATCGCCAATGGCCGTAAGGACGGCGCGTATTTCTTCCGCTTTTAGTTGGTGCGGCATAAGATCAATTTCGCTGACTGTTAAAATACCCTCGATTTCTTGTAGTCTGGCCATGATTTTCTTTTTTTCGTCAGGATTTGTGATATCCACCTCTAAATAAATTGTTTTTAATTCAACTTCCATGGAAATGATATTGATATGCTCTTCGGCGAGACAACGCGATAAATCAAGAATCAAGCCGACACGGTCGATATTTGGCAGCTTTAAGCGCAAGGATATCACTCTTTTCTTTTACGTTAAGGTGCTAATTAGCTAAATCATAGCAAAAGTCCTTTGTGGAAACTAAAAATTCCAGTGGAATTTTTTAGTTCCGGAGTCTGGAAACTTTTCCTTACAAAGGCTTTTTTGTCTATTAGAAACGGCTACTTTTTTTGGCATGGTTTTTGCAAATATTTAATATAGGTAGATGGGGAGCTTGACGTTTTAATCATAAGGGAGGTTTTACGATGATCATTGGAGTAGCAAAAGAAATCAAGAATAATGAAAATCGCGTGGGCTTGACGCCAGCAGGAGCGGTAGCGCTGCAGGAAGCTGGCCACAAAGTACTGGTGGAAGTAAGTGCAGGAGTCGGCAGCGGTTTTGCCGACGAAGAATATGTAAAAGCTGGCGCTGTTATTTATAAGAATAAACAGCAGCTTTTTGATGATGCGGAAATGATTATTAAAGTTAAGGAACCTTTAGCACCGGAATATGAGCTCTTTCATGAAGGGCAGATCCTTTATACGTACCTTCATTTGGCGCCAGAACCAGAATTGACGCGAGCATTACTGGCAAAAAAAGTTGCTGGAGTCGCCTATGAGACCATTGAGGGACCTAATCGTACGCTGCCGCTGTTATCACCAATGAGCGAAATTGCTGGACGGATGTCGATTCAAGTCGGTGCGCAATTTTTAGAAAAACACTATGGCGGTAAAGGGCTTTTATTAGGCGGGGTAGCTGGTGTGGCCCCTGGTCAAGTTGTGATTATCGGCGGCGGGATTGTTGGTACGAATGCGGCAAAAATTGCCGTTGGTATGGGAGCTAAAGTAACAATCATTGATCGCTCGCTAGATCGCCTCCGTTATCTTGATGATATTTTCGGCAGTCGAGTTGTTACTGTTATGTCAAATAGCTATAACATTGCTCAGTGGGTGAAACAGGCTGATCTTCTCGTTGGGGCCGTATTGATTCCTGGTGCTAAAGCGCCGAAACTTGTTAGCGAAGAAATGGTTCAGACAATGGCCGAAGGATCTGTGATTGTTGATGTGGCAATTGATCAAGGCGGATCGATTGCTACAATTGACAGGGTGACGACCCATAGCGAGCCCGTATATAGTAAACATGGCGTTTTACATTATTCTGTGGCGAATATGCCGGGCGCTGTGGCCAGAACATCGACTTTAGCTTTGACAAATGCTACCTTACCTTTTGCTTTATCTATTGCTGGTAAAGGATTAGAGCAGGCGCTAAAAGCGGATGCTTTTTTAGCGAAAGGACTCAATGTGTATCAAGGAAAAGTCACCTATGAAGCAGTGGCTAAGGGGTTGAATCTCCCTTATTTTTCGTTGGCAGAAGTTCTTGGTTAACTTGGTTAAGGTAGTGTCTTCATGATGTAGAAATTTTGATAAAGAGCTGTCAGCCTAGTATTGCCGCGTCTTTTAAGGCATTCTAGCTGACAGTTTTCTTGTTTGTAGAATCTTGTATAATAAAGAGGTTTTTTCCTAGATATAGCGAAAAATAGCTTTAGAGGAGGGGCTTGTATGTCGCCATTTCGCTATATTGTTGTCAATACATCGGTTGTGCGAAAACTTTATATTGGTTTTGCTGGTGTTATTTTTTCGATTGTAGTTATGATCGGTTATGCCTATCACAATAGTCAAGAAGAGTCGAAAATACTTGACTGCAATCGACATACTTATCAAATTATGCAGCGCACTGATGGGCTGTTGGTGAGCCTAATCAATATGGAAACAGGAATTCGCGGCTACATAGTGACGGAGGAACCGCTTTTTTTAAGCCCTTATCAACAAGGAAAAGCTGAATTTGAAGAGCATTTAATGGATATAAAAAATCTTGTGATAGACGACCCTTTGTTGCAGAGTCGTATTGCAAAACTAGAAAGACTGGAAACAGAGTGGAATCAGAAAATACTTTTGCCAGGTAAAGTACCTGATAATGATATTATGTTTGAGCGGAAGCGCCAGATGGATGAAATGCGCGCCCTTTTGCAATCCATTACGGCTGATCAACGGCAAATACTAGCTGATCGATCTTTGATTTTGGAAGAAAGTAAGAATCGCTTGCGACAGATGTTAATTGCTGGAGGTTTTTTAAGTCTGGGGCTGCTTGCTGTTATTATTCCAGCTTTAGTGCTGGACCTAAAGGCGAGAAAGCGCAAGTAAGACACGTTAAAAGAGTTAAATGAAGGTTTAGAACGAAAAGTCTATGAACGAACCATTGCTTTATCTGATATGAATGCCATGCTTGAAGAAGAAGTGAGTGAACGTCAGGCAGCAGAGGACTTGCTTTTGGAAAATCATCAAGCGCTCCTGGTAAGTGAAAATCGCTACCGTGGTCTCTTCGATCATATGAAAAAGGCGTTTATCTATTGTAAGCTTTTGTTAGATCGCGATGGAGCAGTGATTGACGGAGAGATTCTCGATGTAAACCATTCTTTTATTGAACAATTTTGTCGCCTCGTGCCAGGCTTTTCTTGGAGCGGACGGAAAATTTCCGAGGTATCTTGCAATGAACTGAAGCTGGTTTTTGATTGCTTGAAAGAGTATGGTTCGCAAGTTTTGCAGCCGACAAGTTTGAGTTTTGAGCGAATTCTGGAAGTGGGTGACAAATGCTATCAAATTTCCGCCTATAGTCCTGAACCTTATTATGTGGCTACTTTAATTACTGATATTACGGAGCAAAGGCGGATAACGGCGGAAGTAGAAGAAAATCGCCGCCGCTATGAGGCGCTTATGATGCAGTCGTCGGAAGCGGTTCTTGTTGTCGATTTTAATTCCAAGATCATTACGGAAGCCAATAATGCTTCGCTCCGTGTATTTGGTTATGAGCGTGAAGAACTTTTGTCAATGCCTCTGTCTGATTTACTTATGATTAGTGAAGATTCTCTCCAAAGTCTTGTGGCTATGCTAGCTCGTTTTGGCGGGCTGCCTGCTGCGATTCGCTCATGCCGTCGCAAAGACGGCAGTAAAATCCAGCTGGAACGGGTTGCTTCTTTAATTGAATATAGCGGGAAACGCCTTATTTTGATCTCTTATCGCGATGTAACAGAACAGCAAAAATTACAAGCGATTTTGCAGGGGGAATTAGAACTGGCGGGAACTATGCAAAAATCGTTGTTGCCAGCAGAGTTTAACAATGAGCTAGTAGCGATTCGAACTGTTTTTCAACCGCTGCATTTTGTTAGCGGCGATTATTATGGGTATAAATGGTCGCGATCAAAGCAGCAATTGCATGGTTATATCATTGATGTGACAGGACACGGAATTGCTACGGCGCTTCATACTGCGTCAATCAGCAGTTTGTTAAATGAAACGATGGAAAAGGAGCAGGGATGGACGCCGACTGCTTTTTTGGAACTGAATCGGTATTGTCTAGAATACTTCCCGGAAAATGCTTTTGTAGCCATGATTGCCTTTACTTTTGACTTCGCCAAACAAACCCTCACTTATATCACAGGGGGAATCAATTATATTATTGCTTGTACGCAATCGGATATTGGTTTAATGCCTTTGCGTGGCTTGTATCTTGGGATTACTAGCGATCCTGATTTTGAATTTGTCACAATTCCTTTGCAGCATGGTGATTTGTTCTATTTTATGACTGATGGAATTTATGAGCGACTGCCAGATTCCTTTTTTAACGGCATATGCCAGTTTTCTGAAACGGTTGAAGCTTTAAAACGACTGAGTCAGGATGGACAGCGCTTTGATGATTGCTCCGCTTTATGTATTGAAGTTAGAGCTTGGCCTGAGAAAAAGCAGCATTTTAATTTTTCTCAAGATGAATATACGGCCTTGCGTCGCGATCAAGTGAAGGAAAGGCTTTATAAGTTGGCGGGAAGCGAGGGGCCTAAGCTCGAAATTGTGTTAGGGGAAGCGCTCAATAATGCGCTGGCCTATGGTACAAAAGTAAAAGTTACAATCCAGAAGATTGGCCAGCGTCTTGTGATACGAGTGAAAGATGATGGCCCTGGTTTTCTTGGTAATGCAGCAATAGAATCACTTGGCAATCAGTCGAGCCCAGAGCTGTTTGAAACAAAACTAGATGCGGAATGCGGCCGGGGTTTAGGAATTATGGCGGCTTGGACCGATAAAGTCCTTTATAGTCAACGCGGTAATGAAGTGTTGATTATTAAAAATTTGCCTTAGAGTGAATTTATTTACACACCTCTCAATCCTATGATACAATTCTTGTGATGATTGTCTAAGTTTTGTTAGGAGTTGAGTGAGTGGAACAGTTCTTTTCATCGGTAACTTATTTTATTGATATTTGGGGTTATTGGGCTATTTTTCTCGGAATGGCTTTGGAAAGCGCCAATATTCCGATACCCAGCGAGTTGATTTTTGGTTTTGCCGGATATTTGGTCTATTTAGGTCGATTAGAGTTTTGGCCTGCTACCATATACGGTGTTTTAGGCGGTTTGGCTGGCTCGATTGTTTCTTACGGTATTGGCTATTATGGCGGACGGCCTTTTGTGTTTCGCTATGGAAAATACTTTTTCGTTACACCGAAGCGTTTGGACCAAGCGCAACGCTGGTTTGACCGTTATGGTCTGGCCGCAGTATTTTTTGCTAGACTGATGCCTGTAGTAAGAACCTTTATTTCATTACCAGCCGGGTTTGCCCAGGTTCCCTTTGTCAAATTTGTTATTTATACGGTAGTCGGTTCTTTTCCTTGGACAGTGGCGCTCATTTATATTGGTAAGATGCTTGGCTACAATTGGGAAATTATGAATCGCTATGGTCATCAAGCCAGTGTAATTACAGCAATTGCCCTTGTCGCGATTGCCGCTTTCTGGTATTTTAAAAAGAAATCAGCAGAATAGGACGTTTTTAGGGGCCATTTAAATGGTTCCTTTTTTCTTATTCAGCACATCCTTTTGAAAAAGGAGGTACAGCCGATGGGCTTTGTAGATGTTTCTGTTATTTCGCCAGCAAAAATACCATCAGAGGCTTTAGCTATAGTTGAAAGCTTGTCAGAGGCTGGTTTTGCTGCTTATATTGTCGGTGGCGCTGTACGTGATCTTTTGCTTGGCATTGTGCCAAAGGATTTTGATGTGGCTACAAATGCTCAGCCGGAGGAGGTGCTGGCGCTTTGCCATCGCAAGGGCTGGCGGATTGTTGAAAAGCTTGGGGCGAATTTCGGTGTTGTTGCTTTGGTATTTGAACATAAAACGTGGGAAGTTGCTACTTTTCGCACAGAGTGCTACGGCGACGATGCCCATCGTCCGGAAACTGTAAGGTATACAGATTCGCTACAAGAGGATTTAGCAAGGCGTGATTTTACAATCAATGCTATGGCTCTTACTAGGACCGGCAAAATTATTGACTATTTTGGCGGTCGAAACGATTTGGACCTGGCACTACTGCGAACGGTAGGAGATCCCGTAAAACGGTTTCAAGAAGATGCCTTGCGCCTGTTTCGCGCCTGTCGGTTTGCGGCACAATTAGGTTTTCGCCTTGAAGATAAAACGTATGAGGCTATGACTCGTTGTTTAGAGCGTGTGAAAGGGTTATCATTAGAGCGCGTGAAGGCGGAGATCAATAAGCTGTTGCTATCTGGTCAGGTCGCAGTGGGACTTGATTATTTGGTTCATTCCGGCCTGGCTCAGTGTACTTGCCAAGTCAAGCGGCAAGGTCAAGTCTATGAGATTGCGCTGCTGCCTGAATTAAGAGATTTGTTGGGAGTCCCACAAAATCCGGCTTTCCATTCTTTTGATGTATGGTATCATACGGTGGCAGCTGTCGTTGCTTCATCCACAGATATTACGGTACGATGGGCGGCCTTGCTTCATGATGTTGCAAAAGGAAGCGTTGGCGTGAGAAGCATTACAGCTGAAGGGCGAATTACGGATTATGGTCACGATAAAGCGGGGGCTACTATAGCGAAAGCTATTTTGACTAGATTGGAGTTTGCACCTAAATTTGTCGTCCGTATTTCTTGGCTGGTAGAGAAGCATATGCGGTTTCATGTGAATTTTTATCGTACTGTTGTCGAAAATGATTCTCGCAGTTTAGTGCATTGGCTTCGAGAGGAGGCACGCAGCGGACGGTTTCGTGATCAAGCTGAGTTGAAGCAAGCTTTTGTAGAATTAGCGCAACTTTGCTTTGCTGATGCGATAGCGACAGGAAAGAGCAGCAAGGATCAGGCCAGTTTTTCCAAGCATTTTTTGACGGTCCTAGAAGAGGTTACTTGTAAGATGCCTGTTCATACGAGTGATTTGGTTATACGTGGTAAAGAGATTTGCAAATGGGCGCCTGAGCCGCAGTCAATCGGTTCTTGCTTAAAAATATTGCTGCAGCGTGTTCAAGACGGTGAGCTTGTGAACGAAAAAAATGTGTTGTTAGCGGCTGCGGAAAAATGGCTGTTAAAACAAAAATTGAAAAATAATTAAAAAATAGTTAAAAAGTGGTTAAAAAAAGCTTAAGTTTTTTTCTGGGACTTCGATACTATTAAAAAGGGATTTATTACCTAGCCAAGGAGGGCGATAGGAATGGATGCTTTAGTAAGAGTATTGCCGATTCAGAAAGTGGAATTTCAAAAGCCGAATCTTCCTCACAACCTAGAAGGTGGCAAAAAGAAGAAAACAGAACGCTTTGAGGATATTTTGGTACAGCAGCTTGCTGCGTTATCAGGAAAATAAAATTTTTAAACCGCTGCAAGGTTTCTTTGCGGCGGTTTTTTTGTTAAAATCGAAGAGAATAAGAAGATATATTTAATGATAAAATAGAAAGTCAATGGAGAAAGGAGCGCTTATATGTATTCTTTTAAGTTGCTTGAAGGTGAAAAGGTTGTAAAAAAGGGACTGGGCAACCTCACGATAGAAGACTCCGTCCTAAACGGTGCTATGTACTTAACAACAGAGCGGCTAGTATTTGTCGGATATTTATTGGAAAATGCTGAGAATAAATTTTCTACAGATTTGTCATTGTATCATATTGCCGAACTGCAGAAAGAAAAAACTTTTTATATTATTCCTAATGTATTAGTCATTCGTAGTATTCAAGATGTAGTATGGCGCGTAGGGATTGGAAAACGCGATTCCTGGTATGATGCTATTGAAGCGGCGATTCAGCAGACCGAACAACAAGCTTAAAGTAGAAAGACCCTTCTTCCTTCGTATGCATTCGTGGCAAAAGACATATAATAATAGCAGCGAAGGAGGTGGCAGAGGTGAAATTACTGACAATTGGGCTTCGTCATTCTGATGATAGTGATCGAAGCTTAAATGTCGAAATTGAGGCAGTCTGTGCTAATTTAGCCTATAAAGGTTATAAGGTAGCTGTCCATAATGAGGTGAAAGGAAGCTATCAATTTATTAGCTGTCATGTCAACGAAGGGGAATTGTCTTTTCGTAACTATGAACGGGTAAAGCGGCTCGTGAAACAAGAAATTACGGCGCTTTTGGCTAGATATATCGTAACAGTTGCTGAGCAGCCGCTATTGCAGCGAATGATTGAACGACGCTATGAGTATTTTAGCAGCTCTGAACGGCAAAGTTTGTTGCAAAAAGTGTTAAAGCGCATTGAAGTCCCCACGACTGCCGATACCAGCTATCCCTCTACAGTTCGGTTTCAATATATTGCTGATAAAATGACTGAGTACTTAGAGTATGGTCATGATTTAATTCTAGAAGGGTTTATGCATTTTCGTCTGAAGCCTTACTACGAAAAGCTAGCTCAGGTCATTGACCGCACGGTGGACGATTTTATGATGGAACTGGAATATCAGGAGTTTATTCGCGTACTGCGGTACTTTGTAGAATCCCAACAGCCGAAACACGAAGAGATTCATGTCATTGTCCTAGAAAATCAGCATTTTCAGATTTTAAATGAAGCGGGCGAAAGTTTAGAAGAAACATTTTTGGATATGGTTGGCGACACGGGCGCCATGAACGATCAAGATGCTTTAATTAGTGCATTGGTGACACTCGCGCCATACACCGTTATGATTCACTTTGCCGGAGCTTTGGCTAATTTTGAAATTATTAGTACGATTCAAAGTGTTTTTGAGGGAAGAGTGATTTTATGTGATGGCTGCAGTTTATGTCGTCCTAGTAGGGGAAATCATTGACTTTTGCGGCTACGCGTTTTATAATAATTACTAAATTAGAATTTACAGTATAAAGCTACGAATAGTAATGACGAGGACATGATCACAGAAAGCGCCGCGTGCAGAGAGAGATGGCTTGGCTGAAACCATCTTCGCAGGACTTCTTGGCGATTACCACCTCTAAACTGCTTCTTGGAACCTAACGAGTATAAGAAGCCGAGTGATTTTCGTTACAAAATCGAAGAGCCTGCGTTTTGGTACGCAGAATCAGGGTGGAACCACGGGCAACAACTCTCGTCCCTACAGGGATAGAGGGTTTTTTTGTTTTGTCTGAAGGTCTCTGAGGGTATTTGATTAGGAGGTAGAAAAACAATGATTGAACTCATTTTGAAAGATGGACAAGCGAGAGAATTTGAAGCAGGTACAACCGTATTAGCGGCTGCCCAATCGATTAGCCGCGGCTTGGGAAAAGCAGTTCTTGTAGCCAAGCTTGATGGTGAGACTGTGGACTTAATGCATAAGTTAGATAAAGGCGGCAAGATTGAGTTTTTTACCTTTGAAGACCAGGCAGGCAAGGATGCACTCCGTCATAGTGGCTCACATCTTTTAGCACAAGCGGTAAAACACCTGTTTCCTGATGTAAAACTTGGTATTGGACCAGCTATTGCTAATGGCTTTTATTATGATTTTGATACAACTCACACCTTTACGCCCGAAGATCTTGCCAAAATTCAGGCTGAGATGGAGAAGATTGTTAAAGAAAACTTAGCAATCGAGCGGCAAGTCGTAAGCCGTAAAGAAGCGATTCAAATTTTTAAAGAGCTTGGCGAAACCTATAAATTAGAACTAATCAATGATTTACCGCCCGATGTACAGATTTCACTGTATCGTCAAGGGGATTTTGTGGATCTTTGCGCTGGCCCCCATGTGCCTTCTACCGGCCGATTGAAAGCGGTAAAGCTGCAGAGCTTGGCTGGTGCTTACTGGCGCGGTGATGAAAAACGTAAAATGTTGCAGCGTATTTATGGCACTGTTTTTGAAAAGAAAGCAGAACTTGACGCCTATCTGACAATGCTCGAAGAAGCCGCTAAACGAGATCATCGTAAGCTTGGCAAGGAACTTGATTTGTTCAGCATTCAAGAAGAAGGCCCGGGTTTTCCGTTCCTCCATCCTAATGGCATGATTATTCGCAACGAATTGGAAACTTTCTGGCGTGAGATTCATAATGAATATGATTATCAGGAAATTAAAACGCCAATCATCTTAAATCAGGCGCTTTGGCAGCAGTCTGGTCACTGGGATCACTATCGGGAAAATATGTACTTTACGCAGATTGATGGGGAAGGCTATGCCGTAAAACCCATGAACTGCCCTGGTGGTATTCTTGTATATCGGACGCAGCATCATAGTTACCGTGATCTGCCGCTTCGCACTTGTGAACTCGGTCTGGTTCATCGCCATGAACTTTCCGGCGCTTTGCACGGCTTGATGCGTGTAAGAAGCTTTACGCAAGATGATGCTCATATCTTTATGTTGCCGTCGCAGATTAAAGAAGAAATTCAAAAAGTCATTGATCTCTTCAATACTGTTTATAGCGTTTTCGGCCTTACTTATCATGCGGAACTTAGTACACGGCCGGAAGATTCTATGGGATCTGATGAAGTATGGGAAGTGGCAACGAACGCACTGCGTGATGCCTTAGAAGATCGGAAAATGACCTATAAGGTGAATGAAGGCGATGGCGCTTTCTATGGTCCGAAAATTGATTTTCATCTTACTGATTCCATCGGCAGAACTTGGCAATGTGGTACGATTCAGTTAGATATGCAGATGCCGGAAAAATTTGATCTAACTTATATCGGCGAAGATGGGCAAAAACATCGTCCGGTTATGATCCATCGCGTTGCTTACGGCAGTATGGAACGTTTTATGGGAATTTTGATTGAACATTATGCTGGGGCTTTCCCTTTATGGCTCTCACCAGTACAGGTGAAAATCCTGCCAATTACAGATCGTCAGGCTGCTTATGCGAAAGAATTGGCGGCAAAAATGAAGAAAGCAGGTATTCGCACTGCTGTTGATGTCCGTAGTGAAAAGATTGGCTATAAAATCAGGGAAGCGCAATTGCAGAAAACGCCTTATATGCTAGTTCTTGGTGATAAGGAAATGGAAAGTGGTCTAGTTGCTGTCAGAAAACGGGGCGAAGGCGATATTGGCACCCAGGAAGTCGATGCGTTTATCGCGGCCCTTCAGGCTGATATTGCGGCTAAGAAAGCTTGGTAACAAATTCAATAAAACTGTTGACAGTGTAAAATAAGAGTGGTAAACTAAATAAGTCAAAACGAGAATAACTAAGCAGAGGCCATCCGCTTCTCACCTTACAACGAACTGTTCGTAAGGTAGTTGATTTCATAGATGAATGTCGTCGTGGAACGGGTGGGTTATGCCGCCCGTTTTTTATTTGAATTGAAAGAGGTGAATGGTGATTAGCAAAGATACTTTGAGGGTGAATGAGGAGATTCGAGTCAGAGAAGTTCGTGTTGTAAGTAGTACTGGCGATCAGTTAGGAATTATGCTTACGAGAGAGGCTGTCCGTCTTGCTTCCGAACAACAGTTGGATCTTGTAGAAGTAGCACCGACTGCGAAACCGCCGGTCTGCCGTATTATGGATTTTGGTAAATTTAAATATGAGCAGCAAAAGCGCGATAAAGAAACAAAGAAAAAGCAGAAGACTGTTACCGTAAAAGAAGTAAAACTTCGCCCAGGCATTGAAGATCATGATTTTGAAGTCAAACTAAAAAATGCGCAGCGCTTTTTAGCTGACGGAGATAAAGTGAAAGTGACGATCATGTTCCGTGGTCGTGAACTTTCTCACCCTGAACTCGGCCGTCAATTGCTTGTCAAAATGGCCGGTATATTAAAAGAGACGGTCAATGTGGAGCGTGACCCGAAACTTGAAGGGAAAAATATGATTATGATTCTTGCTCCAAAGCAACATAATTAACCTAAGGGGGATTCTCAGTATGCCTAAGATGAAAACACGGAGAAGTGCAGCCAAACGGTTTAAAGTAACCGGAACTGGCGAATTTAAACGTGCTAAAGCTTTTAAAAGCCACATTTTGGAGAAAAAGTCTCCATCTCGGAAACGCAATTTGCGTAAAGCTACGCTTATTAGCAAATCCGATCATAACCGCGTAGTAAAAATGTTGCCGTACGCATAATAAACTTATAATCGAAATGGGGGATCGCAGATGCCGAGAGTAAAAAAAGGCGTGACTGCACATCGTCGTCATAAAAAGATTTTAAAATTAGCAAAAGGTTTTAGAGGTTCCAAGAGCAAACTGTTCAAAAAAGCAAATGAAACAGTAATGAAAGCTCTTTACTATGCTCGCCGTGACCGTCGCGCGAAAAAAGGTGATTTCCGTAAATTGTGGATTGCTCGTATCAATGCAGCAGCCCGCATGAACGGTATTTCTTATAGCCAAATGATCAGCGGACTTAAAAAAGCTGGTGTAGAAGTAAACCGTAAAATGCTTGCTGATTTAG
>URQW01000059.1 GCA_900550105.1 uncultured Pelosinus sp. | reverse complement strand
ATGGTTGCGGGGACAGGACTTGAACCTGTGACCTTCGGGTTATGAGCCCGACGAGCTGCCAGCTGCTCCACCCCGCGTCGTTGTTTCCTTATCTTACACCTTATCGAACGCTTTGTCAAATTTTCTTTAGAACTTCGTATTTAGTAAAATAATATTTCTTGACCAAGTTTTGATACTTCTCTATCCTCTACTAGTCCAACAGTCATTGATATAGCCTTTCCGATAATAGTCATAAGGAAGATAAAAATACCCTTGGTCACCCCATTTTACTCCCCAAGAATTTCTTACAACGAATTGCTCGTTAGAATCATCATAGCCAACAACAAGTACGGCATGGCCGCCAAGCAGTTCTTCCACGTCTGCTTTAGGTAAAGGAACAAGACCCGTAGCAGCTACGTCTTTCCCTTCAAATGATGAATACACTTCCATCCCAATAACTACGGGAAGCGCTTCTGCAACAGACGCTTTGATCTGAATTAAAGAAGTAATCCGATGATATTCCGCTATTTTATAAGGAGCAGCAGCGACAAGCTCTTGCTCCGTCGGGGATTGTGTAAATGTGTGAATATTATATGGCCAATTCGCTTCAGGACACACGCCAATTTTTTGTAATACTTTCATGCCATCACGAATTTGAGCTCCACTATCTTCCTTCACAGTTCCCTCGAAATATCGTTCCTCCCAGTACAGAAATAAGCGTGACAAGGCAACCCAGGCATTCGTAGCTTTCAACATATATTCACGTAAACCACTGGCAATCGCATTGGCAGTGCAAGAACCCAGCTGCCCTTGATCAACAATGGGACTACATTTCTCGCGAAGGTCTATTTTCACTGGCAAAGCTTTTACTTCTTTAAAACAAGTTGTGCAAAAAATATAATCTCTTAAGTCCGTTGAATCTTTCTGTAATAAATACTTACGCAATAGAATACGCCTCCTTTGCTTATATTTTATTTTCAATTATTTTTATAGGTGCCATTTTCCCGTCAGTTTATAAAAAAGCTATCTGCAAAAAAAGCAGATAGCTTTATAAATTTACGAACTTGAAACTGATGATACAGACTCCGAATCGCCTAAAGCTGCTTCTTTTGAAACGGGTTTCGCAGACTTACCAATTAGCAATGACGCAATAATGCCGCCACTTGCTAGTAATGCGGCAATCTGAAAAGTATCACCATAGGCCATCACTGCCGCTTGCTGTTCGACCATTGACTGTAGAACAGCAAGCGCCGCTGTATAAGCCTGGCTTACCGGCATACCATTCAGTACAAAACCGGCCTGCAATGTTGATATAACTTGTTGCGCTAGTAAGGAAAAACTATCAATATGGTTAGAAAGTATCTCACGATGAAATACCTGTCTCTGATCTAGAATAGTCCCTAAAACAGCAATTCCCACACTGCCGCCAACATTTTTAAATAGATTAAAAACGCCTGAGCCTACACCCGTTTTTTCTTTGGGCAAAGTGGCCATAGCCGCGTTCGATAAAGGAGACATAGTCAATGCGAGCCCGGCCCCCATCAAAACCAATCGCACAGCAATAAATAAATACCCTGTATCGCTTGTCATCGTGTGAAAAGAATAGAGTGAAATAGATAGTAGCGTCATTCCGGCTAAAGTTGGAAGTTTGCCACCCGCCCGGTCAGCCAATTTTCCTCCCATCGGAGCTAATAGTATCATCGAACCGATTAAGGGAAATAAAGCAAGACCGGCATGAATCGGCGTATAGTGTAAAATATTTCTTAGAAAAAAGGGAATTAAAAACAAACCGCCATTTAAAGCCATGAAGGTTAGAAAACCAACAATATTGGCTGCTGCAAAGGTGGTGTTTTCAAATAAATGCAAATCTACTAATGGAGCGTCGCTATGACTTTCTACATATAAAAAAGCCGCCATACTGAAAAGCATAATTGTAAATAAACTAAGAATATAAAGGGAAGTCCAGCCTTCTTTCGCCCCACGATTTAAAGCAATAATCAAAGTGCTTAAACTTGTTACCAGTGTGATACCGCCAACATAGTCGATTCTTTCGGAAACATTGCCAAGTTCCGACTCTTGCAGTACTGTCACGGCCAAGATAATTCCCAAGGCGGAAATTGGTACAATGCTATTAAAGAGCATGCGCCAATTCATATACTCGACAATATAACCACCAACAGTCGGTCCAAGTACAGCGCCGGAAGCAGCAAAAGCCCCCCACATCCCCATAGCTTGGCCGCGTTCATTCGGTGGAAAGGCATCAGATACCAAAGTCATAGCATTAGGGAAAAACATCGCTGCCCCAAGCCCCTGCAATACTCGAAATCCAATGACAGAACTACTGCTCCAAGCTAAACCAACCATCATTGTCGCTAGTGTAAAGACAACAAGTCCGCTAACATACATTTTTTTACGTCCGAATTGATCACCAAACTTCCCCATGATTGGCAAGGTAGCGCCATAAGGAATCATGTAAGAAAGCAATACCCAAGTAACCGTATCCATAGTAAAACCAAAGGTATTCATAATATTGGATAAAGCAATATCTAAAGAGCTTGTTACATAACCACTTAGCACGGTTCCCAGTGAAACAGTAAATAGAACCAGATACTTATGGGGTTTTTGAGTTATAGACTCTAGCATTTCTTCCACCTACCTTGTATGAATTTTAACAGTAGAAGACATGCCAGGCTTTAAAATTAAGTTTTCTGCGTCAATCACTTTGATTTTCACAGCAAGGCGTTGCGTCACTTTCGTGAAATTGCCTGAACTATTATCAGCAGGCAGCAACGCAAATTGTGATCCTGTAGCCGCGCCAATATCCATGACTTCTCCTTTTAAAGTTTTTCCTGGATAAGCATCAACAATAAAATCGACTTGCTGCCCTAGTTTAACTTTTCCAACTTCTGTTTCCTCTATATTTGCCTCAATCCAAGCGTCAGCCGGATTGGTAACACTGTATAAAGTCTGACCTACTGCCACCATCTCTCCTATATCGATAGGTACTTTAGCAACAACACCAGCAACAGGCGCTTTGATTACGGAATACTCCAACTGTAGTTGAGCATTTTTTAATGCAGCAAACGCTTGGTCAACTTGAGCCTTGGCAGCTTGGCGATCTTGCTCTGTAGCCCCCTCGTTCATGAGACTCAATCCTGCTGTAGCGCCATTATATTGAGATTCTGCTACTTTTAGAGCAGTTTGACTCGCGTCACGTTGCTGTTCCGCTATAGCGCCTTGTTCGAACAGTCTTTCAACTCGTTCATAATTTTTTTGCGCATTCGCTAAATTTGCCGCTGCTTGTTCAACAGAAGCCTCGGACTGAGTAACTTGCTGTGGACGGCTTCCCACTTGAAGCGAAGCCAATTTTGCCTGAGTCGAATTCAAATTAGCCTGAGCCTGTTCCACCTGAATTTTCAAAGAGCTGCTGTCTATCTCAGCAAGAATTTGGCCAGCTTCTACATACTCGCCTTCTTTTACCAGCAATTTATCAATTTGTCCAGGAATCTTAGTGCTTACATTGACTATGTTATTTTTAACTCTAGCATCATCTGTCGAAATTATACTGCTAGAAATAGTCCACCACCAAAAGCCCGCTGCAGTCAGAACTCCTACAACCGCACTAGCTGCTATCGTGATCTGGCGCTTACTAAAGTTCTTTATTTTAATCATAGTTCTCACTCTTTTCTTTAATTGCTTCGCCAAATAAAAGACGGCGCATTACGGTTTGACACTGTTCCAGTTCTAAAAATTTAAATTTCACGACTTCTTTTACACGTTCAAAATAAGCTAGTCCCGAGACAGTTAAAGTATAAATTCTCTTTCCCCGTGTCTTAGGATTCTCCCAGCTTCCTTGTACATAGCCATCTTCCTCCATTTGGCGCAGCAACGGATAAATAAAATTGGGGTTGGGCTTAATTGTAGCTTCCGTAAGCCGACTAATTTCCTCGGCAATTTGATTACCATAGGCTGATTTTTCTTTTAAAATCGTTATAATAAGAAAGCCTGTTACAAGCTTAATCCACATTTTTCGCTCATTTGTAGCAAGTGACATATTTACACCTCTTTATGTTTACATAACTAATTAACTTTAACATTATTAATCTTAATACCTTTTCTAATTGCGGTCAATTCTGTTCTTTTTGACAAACCAGGGAGCTTTTAACGTTATATCTACCTTTTCCCAAAATATTAAAGACCTTTGAGGTCGCCCTCAAAGGTCTTTACTTTCATACGGTAATACATTACTAAAAATTCAATAAGATCAATTGAATTCTTGATATATCCCTTTAATACAGCCAAAATCATTCACAATGCTCTGTAACGTATTTAATTCGTTCCCTTGAAATCGTCGATTAGCAATATCAACTGTCTGAATCATAAGATCTATAGCAGCAATCAATAATTCGATTTTCTGACTTGCATGCTCTATTTCCCACTTCACTTCAGACTCAGCATCATCAGATTCACTGGCCAGCATCTGTGATTTAAAGTTCCATTTATGATAAATATATCTAAGCGATTCGCTTGTAGTATGTTCGTCTAAAATATCGTGTTTTTGCGCATCAATATCATCACTCACTTTATCAATGATATAACTGATCGTGCCTCCCCACGACGAATGAAACCATTTTCCTTTTGGCAAAGCTCTTTCTTCTAATTTGCGTCTAACAAGTTTACCATATTCATGCTTAACAAATCTCACGCAATGTTCTTTTAGTTTATCCATAATCAAATTCTCTTCTTCTTGTGTCACGAGAAATCCATTTAATATTTTCTGTTCACATAAGCGAAGCTTATCAATATATTGATAAGCAACCCACTTTTTAGAGTACTCTTTATCAAGATCTGAATAGTATAAATGCGCCATAGTCTCGATCATTCTACTTACGATTATAGCTACAGAATGAGTATAGTGACCCTGATTAAGCGTCAACGCTAACACAGAGCTAAAATATTCATTTTGTCTCTTTAAAAATACAGCAGCCATAACATCATCAGAATCATGCTTATCCTTAAGTCCGTTAGAAAACTCTACTGACAATTCATTAAGCTCTGCACCTAGTTGCAATAGTTTCTCTAAAATAAGCGGCAATTTTCTATTATCCAATTTATCACCCCATCACATCTATTTTATACTAAGTGGAAGGAAAGTAAAATTACTAATTGAGTTTTGCGGGATTTCCTTCCGGTTTCAAGAAAGGCTTTCCGTCAATAGCAATATTGCTGCCAATAGCGAACTGTCCTAAATGCCTATTCGCCAATTCTCTCAAACCATGCAGGAATTCTTCTGGCTCGTCAATTTTTTCTGGCCTTATCATGATAAGCATTTCCTGCGAGAAACCGCTTTCCAAACGTCCCAGATTTCTATTGATCAAAGCGATAGCTTCAATCAATTCGCGAGCTTTCTCAGCGTTTCCAGAAGAAACAAGACCCAAAAGCTGTTTGATTAATTCGGCAAGGCCCTTTTCTACCTCTTCGGAATTAAAGCTATGACTATCTTCACCGCCTTCACGCTTCGTTCCTAAATCCTCCAATATGTCTTTAATATCCAATAGTAGTCCCTCCAACTAACAAATTTATCCTGTATCTATTGTCCTTGAATTCTTTCGTCTTCCTATATACAAAACTCGATAACATTTCACGATATAAATTCTCTATCGAATTGAATTTCAATTTGCATCACATCCCTATAAAAGATATTTTGTCTCTCATGATAGCACCGCAATTCACAATTAACAATAGATAAGGCATCTGCTTTCTTGTATTCAGAACGAGCCAGTTCTAAGCATCATTCTCATTGATTCCCCACATTTCCAGCATATAACAAAAACGGCAAGACTCCGAAACCTCGGAAGCCTTGCCATTACTAGTTTTAAGTTGGTGTGCCTGGCAGGATTCGAACCTGCGACCCACGGCTTAGAAGGCGTGATAATCCGTCGATAAGCACAAAAAACTATACAATACCTGTATTTCCTATACTCTTTGTAAAATCAAAGAAAAGTACAAAATTAATACTGTTGTCTCAACAAGATTATATACCACCGCCCCCTAACACGACAAGAATTAATTTATTTTGAACTCAAATCACGATTTAATCGTTAGGAAATAATTTATACATAGAAACCTGTTAGCAAGGTACGCCAATACTAAACGTCACCCGTATCCGTCAGAAAAACGCTTTTGGACTGAGAAAAAAATACCCCTGCCTTTAATCTATCTAAAACAAGAACGGCCAAATGGCCGTCATAAGTTAAGGTTTATATAAACTTCGTCAAGCTGCTCTCTTGTTATACCAATGTAAGCAAGAGTGACGCTCGGTGCACTGTGATTAAGAAGCTTCTGAATTGTCTCGATTGAAACACCTGATTGATACGCATGATAACCGAACGTTTTCCTCAGACTATGAGTTCCAATTTTATCGGCTACTTTTGCCTCTTTAGCTGCCGCGTTTATAATTTCCCACGCTTGCTGCCTACTGATTGATCCGCTGCTATTGCTCCCGTCATGCTTGCGACTAGGAAAGAGCGGCCCTTTTGTCAGCTTTTTTTCTGCCAAGTATTCAGCTATCGCTTTTTTCACAGAATCAGCTAAAGGAAAATTTTTAGTCTTGTTTGTTTTCTTTTCTTGCAGCGCAATTCTGTCTTTGCCTGCAACGTCTTCAACCTGGAGCGAAAGAATATCACTGATTCGCAAGCCACTGTTTATGCCAAGAACGAATAAGACCCAATCGCGAGTACTTTTACTTTTTAAATACTTTTTCATCTTTTCAATTTTCTTTTTGTCCCTGATTGGTTGAACTTCTTTCATAGCTCCCACCGCCTACGAATCTGTTATTTTATGATTATATTATATAAAACGTCAGATTCAAACGCAAGGTATTTTTTTATAATATAGAGAAAAATGGCTAAAATACGCGCCGTTACTAGGTTTATGTCCATTTTGCGAATCTGACAAAATTACATTGTGTAAGATTCAATCTTTAAGATCTATAAAAGAAAGCATAAATACAATGAAATATATCAAGGCCCTAACCGCCGCGAGTAGTTAAAGACCTGCAAAGGGAAATAGCTTATACTTCATGAATACTCATGTATTAAGTATTGCGAGAGGTTACGATGAAAGTAATTTACAAAATAACTTATCCTAACAATAAAATCTATATCGGCAAAGATCTTACAGATAGTATTAATTACTTTGGCAGCGCCAACAATGATCTAATTGCACAAGATTTTACAAGAGAAGAACGTCGCCACTTTACAATTACCAAAGAAATTCTATGGGAGTCTGAAACGGCCACTGACAAAGAAGTTAATCAGAAAGAAATTGAATTTATTCGACGCTTTAATTCTAACGACCCTTTAATCGGATATAACCAATGGCCGAAATATAGAAAGAATAAATAAAGCGGGAGTCTCCCCCCGCTTCAATAATTCACAACCTAACGTGTACTAAAAAACGCCAAATAAATGAGTATTTGACCTACGTCCCATGTATAAAAACATTGTATTTTTTCTCATGGCCTGCAAAGAAGGTCAGCGCAAAGCCTTTTTGCCTAAAATCACCTATACGTCCGTTTAATCAACAAAAATGATCATATTACTTTGTTCCAATCTAATTAGTCCCTAAAAAACAAGCTACGAATATCTATTAATTCAAATTGGTTATCAAAACACTCTGTATCAATATAAGTATGAGTGGTTTTAAACAACTCTCTCTGTATTCTTTTTACATATCTAATTACTTGCTCTTTAATTATCTTGTTTGTATCGTCTTTTCTAATAAAAAAGTGATTTGCTCCACTGGAAAAATAAGAATATGTTTTGTAAATACTATCATACCTATGACGACTTTTATCCGTTTTAAATATTTCAAAACGGATATCGTTATTATCTATATATACTTCTATATATGCCACAATCTGATTGTACTTCCAAGGCTTCTTTAATATAGATCGTTCGATTGGATCTCTTTTATTCCATCTGTCGTCATACTCCTCCTCAGACATTGCATATATCGGAATTATAAATAATAATTTATCCTTCACGTATATTCGCCCCCCCTTTTGCTCAAAGTAATAGGATTCTAAATTGTTATATACACCTTACTTTTTATAAACTTTATTCCTTAATACAAAATTCCTTCATTCCAACGAAAAAAACGCAAAATCATTTTCCAGCCGCCAGGTTGTCCATTCATTTCAGAGATCATTGTCCTGGGTAAGATCGCCCTAAAACCACCGCTTTTATAAAAGAACATTTTACGTCAAACGAATTTCCGGTCATAGATCCTAGGAGCAAGATAAAAGAGAGCAAATAAACGCTCTCCTTTTTTGTTGCCCGAAACTTATTTTGTTTATCATGATAATATCGCTCTTGGTAGTCGTTAGGGGCGCGCAGGGGTTCTGCTTACTTTGCTACGCAAATAAGCTATCGCTTATATTTACTTTGAATATGTCATGTATATTTTAGGACGATGTTAAAAGCAATAGAATAATACACTTATATATCATGAGAATCTTAACAAATGATATTGCGTAAGCAAGTATGTATTTTCTCTTTCTAAGACCCGCAGGCTTCAAACCCTCATAAACACTGGGTTTCTAAAGAATTCTAGCACCTACCTTGTGCTAACCAACTCTGCAGAAGATCTCTCATTCTCTTTGACGGAACATATAACCGTATTGGTTTTCCTTGTCGTATCGCCGCGCGGAATAAGAATTGAACCATTTCGGAAAGAGCATAAGCGTCCTCATTTACTTCAACCCCATGATCATTGAAGAACCCTTTGACACTTGGCCGAAAATACTTATTGCAAAGATATACTACTGTGTTACGGTCTTTATATTCGTTGGACGCCCTCATGTTTGACGAAACAAAGCCCGAAGCATAACCCTTGCCGCCTATCTTGCTCTTGTAGTCTTTGAACGTCGTCCATAAGTTCAAGGCTCCAGGGCTTTTACACACGTTGCGGAAGAAATTATAGGTATTGTTTTTAGCTCGACAAGCTTCTCCTTCGAAGCGCGGAGATACCAAGTCTTTGAAAGCGCCGTCTTGGCTTTGCCTATGTCGTTGAGCTTTCCGTCATAGATGTCAATTTGAAGGTGGCTCACATCGTCCAGTGTTCCGTCATGCTCTTTTACTTCGTACCGCTCCCCGTCCTGATACACCCGCAGCATGTCAAACTGAACGTCATTCATCTTGAAATAATACGACTGAATCTGCGCGTGAAACATATATGTTAGAATGAATATCTCCTTGAAACAATGAAAGATAGAGACAGGAAACGTCCACATAAGCAGGCAGCCATTTACTAGGTAAAGGCTTCTATTAGCTGCCTTAGTTTTTATATCATTGAAGCGCCCGTCATAAAGGCTATCATCCCAAACTAGACAGCCGTCGTCTTCGACATGAGCAAACCCATTGCTTAAAATTGTCCGCAGGTCATCTTTTTTAAGCGGCTCGTCTTGTAATACGTCCATAACTTCATCTAGTACTAGAATGTATCCATTGGCCTCTAATAATTGCCTTGTCTCCTCCGTTACCGATGAAAATAAAGCATGAGTGGTAACAATACTTTCTCCCTCTGCAAGTAGCGCATGAAAAGAGTCAAGCTTGCCGCGTCCTTCTTGTTGCGGTTCATAGAATTTAGCCAATGGACAGGCCGCCTTGATCCGCGCAACCTCTGCTAGGTATGGCGTTACATAGATAAACTTCTGTTCTGGCTGTTCGTTTATCATCTGTATTGCCCAGCTAGTTTTGCCCTGACCCATAAGAGCGTCGATTACATTTACCTTTACACGCTCACACAGAGGGGAAGCTAAAGCTCCCCCTTGCCCGAGCAAATCGACTTGCTTCAAAGTAGATTTATTTAATTGCAAAAGATCTACCTTTTACCGACCGACTTTTCTTTATTGAACCGAATAGAAAAATCATTCTTTTCTATAGTTCGTTTTTCGCTTAATTGACGAATTTTTACGCCAAAAGTATTTTCCACCTTTTGAATATTGCTAAATTGAGAATTCCCTGTAATTGTTTGAATAACATTCGGATTTTTAAGTGTAAATCTCGCCTTAGATACACAAACCTTCGTCTCAAATTCTTCAAAAGGAATACAGAAGGCTTTTATCTTCTTTTTATCCGCCTCCCGTTCTTTCTCTTGAATGTACTTCCAGTTCTTAACTGTATGGAATTGCGGATCGTTAACCATTGTAAGAAAAACATTCTCGTCAAGATCGATCCACTTAACCGTTCGATCTTCCAATACGAAAGCAAACCGCGTCGTATAAATTTCAGGCAGGGAGTAAGGGAAGCCATTGCCCTTTAGTTCAATATAAATATCTTGAAACCGCCCGTTAAATCTGGCTTTTGCGTCGCAATAAATTAGATTTCCTAAATCGTCACGAATAACAAAATCGACTCCGTTTAATTGCTTCTTGGCAGAGACTTCAATTAAAACTCCTTTTTCTTGAAGCTCATTCACAAATTTAAAATATACTACCCGATCATTTTCGCAAAATAAATACCACGTGATTTTTTCCGGTCTAACGTTTTGTTTGATTAAGTCAAGAATCGCGTAATACTCGCCTTCCATTCCAGCTTTTTTCTCTGGGGAACTATCATATTTATCTATCATTTTTACCACACTCCTAATTTTATTAAAATTGTATCCTTGTATGAATGGTCGTATAGTACTAACCATTTCTGCCGAAACATTGCTAATTCTTATATTCTCTTCCTTCTCATCTATTACACCTCTCTTTCCTGAAATCATGACCTCCATGTTTGAGTAACTTGCAATAACGCCTATTGCTTGCGTTACGCTTTTTTGTTACTAGATTCTATTCAATGAATTTTTCTTATAAAATAAAAAACGCTCCTCAACTATTTTTGTTAAGAGCGTCCTCAATCATATCTTGCCTGATCCATTGAATTTTAGCTTTGGGAACCTTCCATTGTTTCCCGACAACGTAAGCAGGGATATTTGCCTTTTCTAAGAGTAAAAGCAGTTGTTCTTCCGTTGCTCCTAGTAGTTTTTGCGCCTCCTCTAGGCTTATCCAATGCTCTTCCGTTGTTGTCGTCCATGAGTCTCCAGGCGTATCTCCTGCAAAATACCGCAATTTCGTACCATCGAGAAAAGAAACCCTCTGCTCTTTCTCAATAAGTTTATGAATTTGCTTCTTGTCAACTTGCAAGGTTCCTTTGATCGTCGTAGCCCGAAGCTTTCTATCTGCTATCCAGGCACGGATTGTTTCCTCCGTTGTCCCTAGAATTATTGCACAATCCTCTATTTCATAGCCTGGTTTAGGTTTGAAATCATTCTCAATAAATTCCTGAAGGTCAACGTCCTCAACAAACCAAGTTCCTCCGAGTTTAGTCCCTAACAAGACTCCCGTTTGCAGCCACCTTTTAACAGTTGGAACCGAAACCCCAGTTCGTTCTGCTACTTCGACAGTAGTCATGAGTCCGTTCATATTAAATTCACCCCTTTGCCAATTATAAATTTACCACTTTAGGATTATTAAGTCAATCCCAAAGGATCATTTTTTTAATCTTTTATATAAATTTTTTCCAATTCCTTTGTTTTACAGAAACCTCAGCTACTTTATTATCTGTAGCATAAATTTTCACGACCTATTTTTTGACGAGAGAGTAACCCAGAACTAAACCGCCGCCGTACCGCTATATAAAACCTTTTTGGACTAGCCAAACTTACCCTACCTTGTCAGGAAAAACATATTGTACAGAATCTGTGAGCAGGTCAAAATAAACAACCATTTCGTCATTGCTTTTATCAATTACGCGCAGCCCATACGGAAACAAAGAACACGGCTCAATTCGTACCGCCTCTGCAAAGAAATTCTCATGTATAAAGTTCATAACGGCTTGTTGCCTGTCCATAAAACACCTCCTTAATTGTGCCAAGAACAATGTTTGTCTTTTTTACAAGATCCACGAAGAGCAAGAGATAAACAGAAAAGGTATTGATTTAGAAGAAACTATCTTTTAGAATATGATTCCGGTAGAGTCAGGGAGTCTGCCCTGCCCTGTCGCTTTTGCAGAGCAGGGAACAAGATTCCGTATATCGCCTTTTATCACCCGCTATAACGCGCTTAACTCCTCTCGGTCTGGCTTTATGGATAAGGTTTCTAACCTTTGCGCGTCTGCCTCATCGGCAATTGTGAATTACCTCCCAGGACGGTTATCGCTGCTGGCACGTCTCCAACAGCTCACCTACAGGAATTGCACCCGTAGGGCGTCGAGAACCAATAATAAGCCTCTAACGCTCGAAAAACACCCTTGAGATGAACAAGGGGAAAGAGTTTAAGCGGAAATAACGTTCCTGAGTGTTATTCTTCACGACCACTCACCGGCCTAAAAAAGGGTATAGGAAAGAAGCCTATTGACAGCTATTTTTCAAAAAGCTACAATAGAAATATATTGAAGTGTCGAACCCTTCAAGTAGGCGGCCTGTTGAGTATTGCGAGTACTCAGCAGGCTTTTTCGTTATTCACTTTTAGGTACGAATTAGCAATAAAGCTCTTTCAGAAGCTCCTTGCTTTTGTCATCTTGAAGAGATAGATAGTTAGAGACGTTTTCAATATTTTGATAGATAGAAGACCCGCAAGGAGTCTGCTTCTTTAGTTCGCTTAGTAACCGCTGGAGAGCGGTCTTTTTTTCTGGCAAAAACTCGTGCGCTATGATTCTGCGAACGTTTAGCTCATTGCAGCTGCAGCCGATACAAGATTCTCGCTTACACTCGCAAATAACCCCGCTTAATTCGATAGGAGCCATTCGTGGGCAGCCTTTTACATGCCAAACAAAGCGCCTTGCAAAGGAGTCTTCAGCGCCAAGTCGAACAAGCAAAAATCCCTTTCCTGGCATAGCTACAAAGTCCAGCCATTCTGGCATGTTGGGGTCGATATAGTAAACCACTTGCTTATTCCCCCTTTGCCATCTTTTCAACGTTGGCGGCAATATCGACAAAGAGCCGAATCATTTCACCGCTGGCAAATAACATGAGTGAAGTTAAAGCAGAGCCTATAAAACCGAAGAAACTTTCTGGGCCTTTTACGCACATTGAGACAATTACGCCGCCGATTAGAACAAAGCCGCCTAGCAATTTTGAAATAAAAATAAGCGAATTTAGAAACCGATATTGTTTCATTGTGTTTGCCTCCAATTGTTGTTTAGTTTAAAAATTCAAAATAGCCAATCCCGATTATCTAACGGATTAAATAGAGAATGTTGCGTCTTAATTTCTTTTTCATTGAGATTTAAGTAGTTCCGTGTTGTGATTATGTCAGAATGCCCAAGTATTGCCTGCAAGCTGACTAAATCGCCGCCATTTAACAGGTAATTTTTAGCAAAAGTATGCCTGAATGTGTGACAAGAAATCTTCTCCCCAGAAAGTTTTAAATCGCTTTTGATCCTACGAAAAATAGAACTTACACAAGACGGCGACATTTTTCGAACTAGCGAGTTGGTAACAAATAACCATTCGCAAAATTCCCCTTTTAAAAATTCCTCTCTCATTCTCAAATATTGAATTAGAACTCTGTGCATTGTTCTCCCGATTGGGACAAGGCGTTGCCGTTTTCCTTTTCCATCTACTCGAATAAGGTCATTCCCAATGTTTATATCTGCTAAATTCAAATTCAACAGTTCCTCTTTTCTTATCCCCGTGCTAAAAAGCAGGCATAAAATGCAATAATTTCGGCACCCAACAAAACCCGACTTATCAAAGTGTTTTAACATTTTGCTAATCTCTTGTGCCGTAAAAGTCCTGATTACGTAAATTTCCTTTTTCGGCGGCTTTACATTTTTCAGCGCATATTCTTTGACATAATCATTCTGATATAGAAACTTAAAGAAAGTTCTCAATGTCCGGAAATGCCTATGCTGAGTAACCCCGCGCAGTCCTTTCTCTTGCAACGAAACAAAATAGGATCTTATTGTTTCTGGCGTAATTTCCTCAACGATATAAATGTCTTGAGTATCGACTAGCCATTCAAAAAATTTTCTACATACTTCCTCATAGGTTTCCAGTGTTCGCGGCGAAAGGTTCTGGCTCTTTTTAGCTATAACAAAGATCTTTTTCGCCTGTCCTAGCTCCACTTGTTTTCCCTCCCAAAGACTATTGTCAATTTATATTTGAAGACAACAAAAAAAGCCTTGTACCACCTGCAAAGAATACAGGTAATACAAGGCTTTATAGTTTTAAGTTGGTGTGCCTGGCAGGATTCGAACCTGCGACCCACGGCTTAGAAGGCCGTTGCTCTATCCAACTGAGCTACAAGCACAAGTCGTATAATTACGACTTATTTATTATAGCATAGAGACATTTTAAAAGCAATATTTAAATTAAATATTAGCCATCAGCCTCATTCTATTTTAAATGTTTAGCAAAAAAATGAATTATGATATTCATTACTTCCGGCTGTGCCCAATAACTTCCGCCATGTTGCGTACCGTGCACAACATATCGAGTTGATTCTATGCCATGGGCAACAAGAGATTCATGCAAAATCTCTGTTTGACTGGGAGAAACAACCGTATCTTTATCACCATGCATCAAAAGAAATGATGGCGTTTTTGAGGAGATAATTCACACTTTCTCTTCCTCTCTTTTATATTTAATTTTGCCGTGTTGTATACCCTGTCGGCAGCTCACTTGGCGCACATTGAATGACTGAATTATTATCAGCGCCGCATTCTTCAATAAAAGTAATGGTAGCAAACTCATCAACTACCATTTTAGGATAAGTTGGCCCCTGATCACGATATTCATTCATTTTCACCAGATGCTCATTTTGATAACAAACCGTCTTGGTCGGCTCTTCAGCAACCCATGCCGGGAAGAAAATCGTCCCATGAATTTTACGAGTGCTTAAATTAAAAGCTAGACTTACACAAGTCCCTGTCGGTTCATCCCAAGATACCTTATAGACATTTTCTCCTAGAGCTACAATATAAGCTGTTTGATCAGTAACCCAGCGTCCGCCGACGATACCACTATGAATTCTATAATCAACAGTATTCTCATTTTTAACATAAAACTCATATTGCCAACCATTCTCATATGTGTAAATGAAGTGTTTCCCAATTAAGCTTTTCAATTCGTTTTCCATGAAATCATCTCCCTATCAATATATAAATTATAATATGTATGTTTTTACATGTTGTAATTTATATATTGATTATATATACTTAATTTTAGATAGTCAAGCAAAAGGAGTTATTTTATATGAATATATTAAGCTATGCTATTTTAGGATTGATTGATAAAGGAAAAGTAACTGGCTATGATTTAACCAAAATATTCAATGACAGTGTGGCTGATTTTTGGAGTGCGAATCAGAGTCAAATTTATCCTGAGTTAAAAAAGCTAGTCAGTGCTGGACTTATCGAATATGAAATTATAATCCAAGGTGAAGCTTTAGAGAAAAAAGTATATTCACTAACTCCCATAGGCAAACAGACCTTAACCCTCTGGATGCTAGAAGATGAGCCGCCGCTACCACAAAATAAAGATGTGTTCAAATTACGCATGTATTTTGCCGAACACCTAAACAAAAATCAATTAAAAGAAAAATTGAAAAACCGTCAAAAAAAATGTTGCCAACTCCTAGACCGTTATAAACAAAAATTACGCGAATATGATGGTGAAGAAATCACACCAGAAAGACTAGGCGACTACCTGCTTTTACGAGGTGCCATGGCACAATTAGAAGCCCAAATTGGCTGGCTTACGGAATCATTAGCCTATATTTCAAACATAGAATAAATATCTTGATAAAATTTATAATAAAGATTTTTATAAAAAAGGACTCGGCCCACGCCAAGTCCTTTTTTCATCAAAACCCATTTACTTAATAAATTCAGTTAGCATAATTTGTGCTTGAGGCGATGCAAGTTGAAGAAATTCATAAATATCATCAAAATGAGCTTGCACCACCGCTTGTGAAATTCCCGCTGGCGCATAAATAGCAAATAATGCTTTATTGGTTTCTAATTCAATACGCGTTCTATCATCTGGTCCAT
>URQW01000058.1 GCA_900550105.1 uncultured Pelosinus sp. | reverse complement strand
CCCATATACGTCGAAAGTACTTGGCTGGCGACGGCCTGGGAGGATAGATAGTTGCTGATTTCAAAAAACCACTTCGTAATGAAGTGGTTTTTTGTATTATCATATAACAGCACATCAAAAGCAAGAAGTAGTTTTAGCAGTAAAAATAATAAAACGATCTACCTACAATTTATATTGTAAGCAGATCGTTCCTTTATATATTGAATTACAGGCGGTTACTGCAATTCAATACATTCTTCATTTTATGTTTTACCATTTGTTTAATTGCTTCGCGCGCTGGTTTTAAGTATTGGCGAGGATCGAAGTCACTTGGATTGTTAATGAAGTGTTCGCGGATGGAAGCCGTCATGGCTAAACGCAGATCAGTATCAATGTTGATTTTGCATACGCCTGATTTACTAGCTCTGAGTAGCATATCTTCGGGAACTCCCTGTGCTCCGGGAATATTGCCGCCAAAGTCATTGCATTTTTTTACGAATTCAGGCAGAACTGTTGAGGCCCCGTGAAGGACGAGCGGGAAGTTCGGCAGTAATTTTGAAATGATATCTAAACGTTCGAAATCAAGGCTTGGTTCACCCTTAAATTTATAAGCGCCATGACTTGTACCGATTGCAATGGCTAGAGAATCTACACCAGTTCGTTCTACAAATTCTTTAGCTTGGTCTGGATCGGTATAAGTAGCATCTTTGGTATTAACCTTTACAGCATCTTCTACACCGGCCAAACGACCGAGTTCCGCTTCAACAACGACGCCGTGCGCATGAGCATACTCTACTACTTTTTTAGTAAGTGCAATATTTTCTTCAAAAGGATGTTTTGAACCATCGATCATAACGGAAGAGAAGCCGCCATCGATGCGGGATTTACAAATTTCAAAGTCTTCGCCGTGATCAAGGTGTAAAGCAATTGGGAGCTGGGAATCTTCCAGTGCAGCTTCAACTAATTTTATTAAATAGATATGTTTGGCATATTTCCGGGCGCCAGCAGATACTTGAAGAATAAGCGGAGCTTGTTCTTCTTTGGCCGCATCGACAATTCCCTGGATAATTTCCATATTGTTTACATTAAAGGCACCAACTGCATATTGACCTTCGTAAGCTTTAGCAAACATTTCTTTTGTGGTAACTAATGGCATAATATCCCTCCTAATTTTCAATACTTGTTTTATTATAGCACAATTTGGCATGTGCTGGCGACGCCTATTTCCGCTGCAATTTTTGAATTGCTTGCAGCATGTCCGGTGGAATAGGGCAGAATAGTCGTATCATTTCATTTGTTATAGGATGGGGGAAGGTTAATGAGGCGGAATGGAGCGCCTGACGCTGTATAATAGTACGCTGACCACCATATAAATCATCACCTAAGAGCGGATAGCCTAAATGGGAAAGATGGACGCGGATTTGATGCGTTCTTCCTGTTGCCAGGATTAGGCGAAGTAAGGTTGCATTGCGATAGGTTTGTACTACTTCGTAATGGGTCAGAGCTTCTTGCCCATTAGGAGAAACGGTTCGCTCAATAATACTACCAGGTTTTCGCGCAATGGGAGCATTAATTTCACCAGAGCAATCTAATTCACCTGTAACTAGAGCTAAGTACTGGCGCGCGATTGACTTTAAAGAGCTTGTTGCTAACATCTGCTGAATGTAAGCGTGCTTGGCAATAAGCAGTAGACCGGATGTGTTACGGTCCAGACGATGAATCGGATGAAAATCGCTCAGGAGACCTTGCTGTTGATAATAGTACAGTACAAGGTTAGCCAGCGTAGTTTCATGTAAGGTAGAAGTCGGATGGACTAATAGTCCGCTCGGTTTATTTACAGCGAGCAAGTATTCGTCTTCATAGCAGATTGCCAAGGGACCGGCTATTGGTAAGAGTGTATTTTGCGTGGGCATATTGAGAAGGAGTATATCCTGAGGGAATACGAAACTTATTGGTGAAGCAGTCTCTCCGTTTAGCGTGATAGAGCCTGACGCTTTGAGTTTGCGCCAGGCTGTTAGGGAAAATTTTAAATGATATCGAACATAGTCTTTCACTGTTAAGGGTTTTTCATTTAAGGAATAATTTACGATAAATTTTAGCATGATCATAGGATTCGAGTTATTTGCCGAAATATCCTGTTCTAGCTTTATAAGATATAAAAAAACTGCCATTAGGCAGTTTGGCGAATTTAGAGAAGCGTCTGCACCATCTCGATTAGTTCAGCAACGTGCTGTCGTTCCGTTTTTAAAGATTCTTTTAAGTAGTCGCCCATTGGATTATTACGGAATGCATAAACACGGTCAAAGCGGCGGTGCCGACGGATCAGGGATAAAAGTAGCAGAGAAAGCGGTTCTCTAAAATCGCCTAAATTTTCTTCTGGTTCATCGCGCGTTTCATCTTGTCGGAAAATCAGATTCGCCTTTTGAAGAATAGCAGCAAAAGATTCATCATGCAGGCTAATCATGTGTAAAATGTCAAGATAGGAATGCCAGTGATTGACTGCAATCTGATCTAAAGCGTCACGCATCGTTCCTGTTGTGACTTGGGCTGCTTGCAAAGCAGTTTGCATGAGTTCTAGCTGCTCAGCTGCCTCTGAGTGCAGGAGTTTCATATGGTCAAGATCAAGTGTCACAGGTCTTTTTTCACGAAATTTCATTCCCAAACACCCCTTCTTCTGCAATTGCTATATCTTATGCGGCGACGAAGGTTGTGTGCATAAGGGAATTTGGCTGAGTAATTTAGCAGCAGGTTTTGTAAGGTGCAATAAATGTAAGCATACAGATGGGAATATGCATAGAAACAGCACGACGGCGATAATTTACATTTACGATAATAAAATCAGCGCCAATATAACATAAAGTTCCACAGTAGGCCGCACGACTTTTGCAAATTCCTACAGGGCCGCAGACAGAAAAGAGAATTTCATCGCCAAGCAGACAATTCAAGCGGTCTTTAAAAGTTTCGCGGCAAGACATTTTTGCTACTTTGGGCATGGGAAGCGGCATCGGATATTCACACATCATATCTTTTTCCTCATATTCGCAGCAATCGTCCATATGCCCCATATCATGGTCATGATACCAATGGGGATACTTTCCTTCCATAATTTATAGCCTCCTTTATTTCTTAGGCAAAAATGAAGTGATTTAGCTCATTACTTGGTGTATTCTATGAACATTTATTACATAACGTTCGTGACTTTTTGCCGATTCAGCAGGATTTTGCCCTCGTTGTTGCGAATAACTTTTGAGTGAAAGATAGGCGGATAGGGAGAGTTTTTCATGGATTTTATAAAAAATAGTAATATTATTTTAATCGGTTTTTTTGTTTGGTTGCTTATGGCGCCTCGCATGACCAATCCCCGTTATGGTGAGTTATTTTTAGCGTATACGGCAGCGTTGCTATTTAGCTTGCTGGCAAGCTCTGACCTGCTATTCATTAAACCGACGGCCTTCTTTTTTACTGTCGGCGGGGTTTTTGCTTTCTCTTATGTACTCGCTCGTACGACTATACGAATTACTAGTAAAAAATAAAAGTGCTTTCAGGAGGAATTGATTGATGGCAAAAGATTGTTCTTTTGATGTTGTGTCTGATATTGATATGCAGGAAGTTGATAATTTTGTAAATCAGACGGTGAAGGAAATCGGTCAACGCTTTGATTTTCGCGGCAGTAAATCAACAATTGCGTTGGAAAAGGAAACCATAAAAATTGTAGCTGATGATGACATGAAGCTAAAAAATATTATCGATATACTTCAGAGCAAAGCAGTAAAAAGAAATGTTTCTTTGAAAGTTTTTGATTATGGGAAAGTAGAGCCAGCGTCGCAGGGCTGTGTGCGTCAGGTGATTACCTTAAAAAAGGGCATCAGTAAAGAAAAGGCTAAAGATGTAATTCAATCGATAAAAAATAGTAAACTCAAAGTACAGGCGCAGATTATGGAAGACCAAATCCGTGTTTCTGGTAAAAATAAAGATGATCTCCAGAATGTCATTGCCATGTTAAAACAGCAGGATTTTGATATTGATTTGCAGTTTGTCAACTTCAGATCGTAAATAAAAAATAAAAACGAGCAGCAAAAAAGCAGTTGACCTAAAACAAGGTCAACTGCCTTTTTCTATCTGAGAACTCATGGAAACGTTCTATTATTCTTAGGGCTCATTCGTTAAGCCAAGGGAGTCAAGAAGGCGGAAGCTAAGGCTTAAGATAATGGCGACGAGTGTAGCTAAAGACATGCCTTTTAAGGTAATGGTACCAATCGTAATTGCTGCACCGCTTACGCCGATGATTAAAACAACAGCTGTTAAAATTAAGTTCCTTGCTTTACTGTAATCTACTTTTGTTTCTACGAGCATGCGAATACCAGAAGCGGCAATTACACCAAAGAGTAAGAGCGATACCCCGCCCATGACTGGCGCTGGGATACTTTGGATGATGGCAGCCAGTTTACCGACAAAGGACAAGAGAATTGCCAGAATTGCGGCGCCAGCGATGACATAGGTGCTGTATACTTTGGTGATGGCCATAACACCGATGTTTTCACCATAAGTTGTATTTGGTGTAGAACCGAAGAAGCCTGAAATCATGGTTGATAAGCCATTGCCAAGAAGCGAACGGTCCAAGCCAGGATCTTTTGTTAGATCACGGCCGACGATATTTCCTGTTACGATGAGATGACCAATATGTTCAGCAATGACTACGAGAGCAGCAGGCAAGATAATGGCGATGGCATTAAAGTTAAAGGTCGGAGTATAAAATGTTGGTAGAGCAAACCAGGTCGCACTGGCTACTGGTGAGAGATCAACAAGTCCGACGAAAGCGGCAAGGATATAGCCGCCGATTACACCGATTAGAATAGGGATAATTGCAAAGAACCCACGGAATAAGACAGAACCGAAAATGGTTAAAAGCAGTGTAAAGATTGATACTATGATTACTTTGGGATCTAATGTTTTTGCCGTGAGTCCAGCCATGTCAGCGGCGACAGGCGCAAGTTCTAAGCCAATAACAGCTACGATGGCGCCCATAGCGGCAGGTGGAAAAACCACATCAATCCACTTTGTACCAATGACCTTTAAGCTTAAGGCGACAACAGTAAAGACCAGACCAGCTACGATGAAACCACCGAGGCAGGCTTCGTAGCCGTAATTAGGCAAAACAGCGAAGACAGGCGAGATAAAAGCAAAGCTTGATCCAAGATAGGCGGGAATTTTACGTTGACAAATAAATAAATACAAAAGTGTGCCAATCCCATTAAATAAGAGAACCGTTGCGGGATTAACTTTAAATAAAATTGGGACTAAGACCGTTGCACCAAACATGGCGAATAAATGCTGTAAGCTGAGGGGAAGAGTCGTTAAAAGGGGAAGTTTTTCCTGGGTATCAATGACTCTTTTGTTCATATTGTTTCCTCCGAACATCCTTTTGGCACACAATAAAGCCTCTTACTGATGTAAGAGGCTGGTAGTTACACGCACTGGCCGAAGCCAACTTATGTGTACCTTATCAGTCTCTCTGGACTAATTTAAAGGCTACTATTTTTATATAATTTATCATAAAACAGCAGTTTTGTCCAGAAAATTTAACATTAAAAGCAAAAATTATTAGTGATTGTTTTTTAATAAAAATTATTATAAAAATACACTAAAAAATTAGAGGAGAATTGTTTTTTTTAGGGAATACCTATAATAGGTAAAACAGAAATATCAGATAGTTACTTTTAAGGAGGGTTTAGACTTATGAAATTGGCAGATGTAGTACAAAGTGGTGAATGGAAAGCTGAAAAACACGTTCCGGTCATTGAAGCTCCTTCCAGCGTTAAAGCTGGTGAAAAAGTAAAAATTACTCTTTCTGTAGGCAAAGAAATTGCCCATCCGAATACGACGGAACATCATATCCGTTGGATTAAGCTGTTTTTCAAACCAGCAGATGGAAAGTTTGTTTATGAATTAGGAACTTTTGACTTTAATGCCCATGGTGAGGCTGTAGCAGGTGCAAATCAAGGGCCAGCATATACGGAACCAACTTCAGAAGTTGTTGTGAAATTAACTACTTCAGGGACGCTATTAGCTTCTTCTTACTGTAATATTCATGGACTGTGGGAAAGCTCGCAGGAAATTACAGTAGAAGCATAAGGTACCAGTCATTTTGATAGCCTCGGCTTAGCCGGGGCTATTTTTTTAGGCTTTGCTTGAATATATCCACTACAAGGAGGAGTTTGTACTTTTAGAGAGAATATTAATTCTTTGTGATATGCAATTCCGGTTTTAGGAGGTACGAAATGGCTCTTATTGTAAAAAAATTCGGCGGAAGTTCCGTTGCCACACCAGAAAAAATGCTGGCTGTTGCGCGCCGCGTTGTATCAGAGAAGAAGCCTGACGACCGCATTGTTGTTGTCGTTTCAGCTATGGGAGATACAACAGATGAACTCATTGATTTGGCTAAGGCGATTACGGATCAACCTTCGCTGCGGGAGATGGATATGCTGTTAACTACAGGTGAGCAAGTCTCCATCTCCATTTTAGCTATGGCGCTGCACACGTTAGGACATAAAGCAATCTCCTTAACAGGAGCGCAAGCGGGAATTCATACAAGTGATGCTTATAGCAAGGGGAAAATTTTGCGGATTGATACTGAGCGGGTTATGGCAGAACTGGCCAAAGATCAAATTGTGGTTGTGGCTGGTTTCCAAGGTTTGAATCCAGCAGGCGATTTGACGACGTTAGGCCGCGGGGGTTCTGACACAACGGCGGTTGCTCTGGCAGGAGCCTTGCAAGCTGATGTATGTGAAATCTTTACTGATGTGGATGGTGTATATTCTGCTGATCCGCGCGTCGTAAAAAGTGCCCGAAAAATGAAAGAGATTACTTATAATGAAATGCTGGAAATGGCGCGGCTTGGTGCTGGCGTTATGCAGGCTAGATCGGTGGAGATGGGAATGCAGTATCAAATTCCGATTCATGTACGATCTACCTTTACGACAGAGGAAGGAACCATTATCAGGGAGGGATATACAATGGAAGAAAAAGAGTTTATTATTCGTGGCGTAGCCCACGATACAAGCGTAGCAAAGGTTGCTGTTCTTGGTGTACCGGATCAGCCTGGCGTTGCCTATAAATTATTTTCGGAATTAGCCAATCACCATATTGATGTTGATATGATTGTACAGAGTGTACGTAATTCTGATAAAAGCATTATTGATATGCTCTTTACTGTGGCTGCTACGGATGTGCACGCCTGTCGCACTCTAGTAGAAAGTGTGGCGAAAGAAATGGGCGCCCTTGGCGTAACGATTGATGAAAATGTGGCGAAAGTATCGGCTGTTGGTGCGGGAATGCTTGGATCTCCTGGGATTGCTGCTACGATGTTTGGCGCTTTGGCCAAGGCGGGAATTAACATTGGTGTTATTAGTACGTCCGAAATTAGTATTTCCTGTCTTGTGGAAAAGGATATGGCAGCAGAAGCAGTCAATGCGATTCACCAAGCTTTTTTCAAAGAATAAGACTGTAATCGTGTTCATTGACAATATTTTGAAAAATCGCTATAATTAAAAAAATAACGGAATTTTAGTAAAGCGGGGGATTTAGTGTGACATATAGTATTGCCGCGAATCATGCAAAAGGCAAATGTGCAACAGATAATATTTTTGGTGCGAATGCTGCAGCAGTAAAAGCGGTTTCTGAGGTGGGGAAAGAGAAAGTAGCCAATGCTACAATTGGGGCAATTTTAAATGATCAGGAACAACTCGCTTGTCTGCCAGCAGTGGAAACAGCTTATCGTGCGTTAACCATGAAAGATGTGGTGCCTTATGCACCGATCGCTGGTCTACCAAGTTATTTGGAAGCCGCGACAGCTCTTACTTTTGAAGATCATAAACCAGACGGCTATATGGACGCAATTGCTACTTCAGGCGGCTCTGGCGTCATTCATCATACAATTTGGAATTACTCCGAAATGGGAGATACTGTTTTAACATCAGACTGGTATTGGGGACCTTATAATGTGCTTTGTAAAGATATGCTGCGGAAACTAGATACCTTTACTTTATTTGATGACAAACTGCAGTTTAATCTTGCCGCATTTGAGACAAAAGTAAAAGAAGTGCTGGCAAAGCAGAAAAATTTAATTATTATTATTAATAGTCCGGCTCATAATCCGACTGGCTATAGTCTGACAAATGACGAGTGGCAGAATGTTCTTACGTGCCTGAAAGAAATGGCGAAAGATCCTGATAAAAATATTATTTTACTTGTTGATATTGCTTATATTGATTATGCCGGTGAAAAGAATGAAACCCGTTCTTTTATGAGTCTATTTGGCGGACTGCCGAAGAATATCCTAACTGTCTTTGGCTTTAGCATGTCGAAAGGCTATACCATGTATGGACAGCGTGTAGGCGCGATGATCGGTCTTTCTTCTGATAAAGGCGTGATTCAAGAATTTGTTGATGTAAATCAATATACTTCGCGGGCCACTTGGTCTAATATTAACCGTAGTGCCATGCAGATGCTTGCGAATATTTATAGTGATAAAAGTCTATTAGCGCAAGTCGAAACTGAAAGAACCGCCTTGTATCATATGATTCGAGATAGAGCGGATCTCTTTATGGCTGAAGCGAAAGAGGCTGGATTATATATGCTGCCTTATCGCGCTGGATTCTTTTTGACGATACCAGCAAAAGATGCACAACAGGCTTGTGAATTGCTGAAAAATGATTATATTTTTGGTGTTCCTATGGCAAAAGGCATTCGTATTGCTGTTTGCGCCGTTCCTAAAGGAAAAATGGTCGGAATGGCTGCTAAGATTGCTAAAGCAGTGAAAGCGTCTGAATAGAAGTTTTATCCATAGGTAAGAATCAGCTGTCCGGATATACTAAAATTGCAATCTAATTTTAGGTGAGGAGGCTTCCTATGGGATATTATAATGATAATATTGTAGACGATACGATATTTGAATTTCCGAAGAGTGGTTTTTGGCTGCTTCATGTTGTCGGATCGCTATTTTTAGTGTGGCTGGGCATGCGGTTTGCCATGCGGCGCATGCCTCTGGCAATTATCGTGTATCGTCTTTTAAGGCTGTTACGGTCCTGGTAAAAAGATGAACCCTGTCAAGGGTTCATCTTTTTTCTTTAGGATCATAAAGAAATTAGCTTTGATGCGATGGGGGAGAAGAAAATGAAGCACATTATTTTTAGACATGGTAACGAACAAGAAGAATATACCTGTCCGCTTAATTTATTAGAATTAAGCCGAAAAAAACAAGCTGGTTATGCAGCACAGATTGTCGCTGCTTCTGTAGATCATACACTAGTTGCTTTGCAACAAGACATTGGAGAGAGTAAGGAGATTTCTTTTATCGATATGACCCAGGAAGCGGGGATTGCCGTTTATCAGCGCAGCTTGGCTTTCGTGTTGGTTGTAGCTGTTTCGGAAATCTTTCCTGACGCTCATGTCACAATTGAGCATGCAATCAGTAATGGCCTATATTGTGAAATTCATAAGGCCGAGGAATTGACGGCGGAAGATGTGGCCGTACTGGAAGAAAAAATGCAAGAAATTGTTGCGGCAGATAGACCAATTTTGCGAAGCCAAGTCCCACTTGCTGAAGCAATTGCCTTTTTCACAGCAAAAGGGCAACAAGAACAAGTAAAATTGATGAAGCAAAAAAATGCTCCCTTCGTACAGATTTTTTCCTGTGGCGATGTCATGGAGTATGACTCAAGCGCTTTTGTGCCTAGCACCGGTTATTTGAAGATCTTCGCACTGCAGTTTTGGCAGCCAGGTCTAATTATTCGACACCCTTTAGCGAAGGCGCCTGATATATTACCGCGTTTTGTTCCTCAGCCCAAATTGTCAGAAGTTTTTTTAGAAGCTGAAGAGTGGGGACGGATTATGCACTGTAGCTATGTCGTTTCCTTAAATGAACAAGTGCTAGAGGGGCAGGCACAAGATTTAATCCATGTAGCAGAAGCGCTCCATGAAAAGAAAATAGCTCAGATTGCCGACTTTATTTCCGCCCATGCTCATCAGGTTAAGGTCATTTTAATTGCTGGGCCTTCTTCGTCAGGTAAGACGACTTTTGCCCAACGTCTCGGTGTGCAGCTAAGGGTAAATGGTCTTAGACCTGTGCCGATTTCGCTTGATGATTATTTTGTTGAGCGCGATTTAACGCCAGTTGATGAAATGGGTGTGGTCGATTTTGAAAGCCTCGAGGCAATTGACCTTGCTTTATTTAATAAAGATTTAGCTGATTTGCTAGCGGGAAAAGCGGTAGCAGTACCAACTTTTAATTTCTTTACAGGACTTCGCGAATATAATGGACGAATTTTACAGATTGAGCCAGATCAACCCTTAATTATTGAAGGCATTCACGGTCTGAATGAGCGGCTCACACAATCGGTAGCTAGACAACATAAAATTAAAATCTATGTAAGTGCTTTAACACAGTTATCAATTGACAGGCATCACCGTGTGGCGACAACCGATGCCAGGCTGCTTAGGCGAATCGTGCGGGATAATGAATTTCGCGGCCACAATGCACTCCGATCATTACAGATGTGGTCTTCCGTGCGGCGCGGCGAAGAAAAAAATATTTTCCCGTTTCAAGAACGAGCTGATGTAATGTTTAATTCTTCGCTGATTTATGAATTGGCCATACTAAAGAAATATGCCGTTCCCTTATTGGAAGAAATTTCTTCCGAGGCTGCTGAATATACGGAGGCGCGACGATTACTTAACTTTTTATCTTATTTCGTGGGAATAGATGAAGACGCAGTTCCACCGAATTCGATTTTACGAGAATTTATCGGCGGCTCCTGTTTTTTTGGCAAGTCATAAAAATGTACTAAGAGCATAGCAAGCAAAAAAGGGGTGTCTCGTAGCGAGACATCCCTTTTCTATAAGAATTTATTGAAATTAGTTATTTCTTCGGTGATAAGGTACGGCTAAGCAGTTTTGACATAGCGCTTTCGCCTGTTGTTAAATCGGGTATGGTGCCTTCTTGTAATCCAAAGCGGCTAAGAATTGCATAGACCTGGGTATTTTCTACGGGTGTTTTAGCATGAGAAGCGTTTCCGTAGTCATTTACATACTCTGTGCCCGCATCAGGCGGAATGATCCGCGCTGGCCCGCCAACACAGCCGCCTTTACAAGCCATGCCTTCAATAAAATTTGCTTCCGGAGCGCCAGAGGTTTTAAGCGCTTCTAATAATTTTTGAATTTCAGGAATCCCATCTACTTTTAAGGACTGCAGTTTTTGTGCTCGCTGCGGTACGAGCCGTTCCACCGTTGTGGCTACGGCTTCACTTACGCCGCCGGTCCGGCCGTATACGCGACCGCCCCAGGAAGCTTGTGGATTCTCATGATCTTCTTCTTTGGCAGGATCTACTTCAGCGGCATCAAAGATTGCTTTAAGCTCTTGGAAAGTCAATACAAAGTCGATAGCGCCTTGCAGCTCAGGGATGAGAATTTCCTGCTTCTTCGCAATGCAAGGTCCAATGAATACTACTTTGGCTTCAGGCGTAAACTCTTTAATAACACGACCTGATGCGATCATTGGCGAAACGGAAGGAGAAATTTTATCAATCAGTTCAGGAAATTTATTTTCAATGAGTTTAATCCAGACCGGACAGCAACAGCTAGTAATGAGAAAATCATTTTTTTCTTTAACATGCTCGTGAAACTCTAATGCTTCTTTCATGGTCAGTAAATCGGCGTAGAGCGCTGTTTCAACGACATCAGTAAACCCGATTTTTTTAAGAGCCGAACGTAATTTTCCTGCCGTGACTTCCGGACCAAACTGACCGGCAAAGGCTGGTGCTACAGACGCGTATACTGGCGCTTGGCTTTCTCTTAGTAGTTTAATGAGCGGCACAAATTGAGAGTTTTCTGCTAATGCGCCAAAAGAGCAAGAGGTAACGCATAAGCCGTCGCCGATACACTTATCTTGATCAATTTGAATACGCCCTTGTTCATCCGTCGTAATGGCTTTTGTGGCGCAAGCGGCAATACAGGCCCGATCATCAGGATCACAGTGGGAACAGGCATCGGCATCAGTGATCCAAACTGGGTCATAGTTGATTCCCATAAGGGCTTCTTCATCGTTCGGGCCGGTAATTTGATCACTGTCATGAGGCGGCAGACCCATAGCACTGCGAATTTGATTGGCTACTTGCTTTCTTGTGTATTTGTCTTTATATTCATCTTGCAGTAAGGCGGTTAATTCATCGCTTTTTTGGTACAAAGTGCCCTCCCAAGCCGCTTTGGCGACTTGATAGAGAATATGGGGGCGAAGTGTTAAGGAAGTTGGATTTGTTGACATAAAGCACCTCTTTTTATACCACAGTTGCGGTAGATTAGTTTTGCTTCTTATAAAATACTCTTCGTTTCATCGGTTTTCCTGTTGCGTAATAAAAGTAATTTTGTTATTGTAAATAAGGTCTACTAAAAAACGATATAAATTGGTGGTGTGTTTGTGCTAGAAAAGCAAACGACAGAAAATCAACTCAAGAAAGAATTAGGCTTTTTTTCCGCGATTATGCTTGTGATTGGTATGGTAATTGGATCTGGTATTTTCATGAAACCAGGCAAAGTTATTGCAGCAGCAGGTGACTCGACTCAGGCGCTCATTGCCTGGGGGCTAGGCGGTTTGATTACTTTAGCCGCAGGTCTTACCATTGCAGAGCTTGGCGCGCAAATTCCCAAAACGGGCGGTCTTTATACTTATTTAAGAGAAGTTTATGGTAAGGTCATTGGCTATTTGTTTGGCTGGATGCAGACGATTGTTTATGGTCCGGCTACGATTGCTGCCTTAGGTCTTTATTTTTCTTCCTTGTGTATTCCCTTTTTAGATCTGCCGGAATTTTACAAGACGCCGCTTACGGCAGCTGTACTTATTTTTTTGACGGCCATGAATGCGTTAGGTTCTAAATATGGCGGCGCGATTCAAACCGCGGCGACAATCGGCAAACTGGTACCGATTGTACTCATTGCGCTTTGTGGTATTTTGACGGGAACAGGTAATGTCTTGGCTATGCCGAGCGGTTTGTCGTCTGCCAGCGGTATGGGTACGGCTGTACTTGCCACTCTCTGGGCTTATGACGGCTGGATTGGCGTAACTTATGTAGCCGGGGAAATGAAAAATCCCGCCAGAGAATTGCCCAAAGCAATTTTTCTTGGTCTAGGCATTGTAATTGCTGCTTATTTATTTGTGAATCTAGCTTTACTCAAATTATTCTCAGCTGCTGATATTGTTGCTTTCGGTACGAAGGCTGCTGGGCAGGCGGCTATAGTGCTGTTTGGCAACTACGGCGGTCTGCTCATTAATCTAGGAATTTTAGTGTCTGTTTTTGGTGCGTTGAATGGCTATATTATGACGAATGCCCGAGTACCCTTTGCTATGGCGCAGCAGAATCAATTACCTGGTGCTTCTGTTTTGAAAAAAGTGCATCCTAAGTGGGGCAGCCCGGTCAACGCTGGCTGTTTTCAGTTAATCATGGCAGTTGGTTTCGTTATGGCCGGTGATCCCGATCGGTTAACTGATTTAGCGATGTTTGCAATTTGGCTGTTTTATATTTTGGCCTTTTTAGCAGTCATTATTCTTCGCTGCCGAAAAGGAAGTTCTCATTTGACCTATCGTGTTCCCTTATATCCAATTGTTCCCCTGATTGCTATTTTGGGGTCTATCTATATTGTGGGCAGTACTTTGGTGAGCAGCACCACCGATTGTTTGTATTCTATCGGCGTAACTTGTCTGGGAATTCCTGTTTATTTTTGGCTCAAACGGCGTGACAACGCATAAGTTTTAGCACGATGGATAAAAGGTTGTTTTTTGGATAGTCTAGAGAGCAGGAGGCGGCATAATGGAAACCTTTTGTTCTCTTTGCAATGGCATAGAATCTAAGCTCGTTACTTGCGATTATTGTGGTCAGATTATGGTAAATCAAGGGCGACTTGTCGATTATTACGGACCCTACAGTCCCTATACGTCGCAGGACAGTGAAGGAAGTTGCGTACATCTTTTTTACTGTCCTTACTGTCGCAATGATCAGCGGATCGCTATTCCCTTAAAAAATTTAAGTTCTCTGTCACTTGCTGAATAAAGTCTCAGTAAAGGACAGACACTAAGAAAAAAAGAAAGGGTGATAGCATGGCGAATCCGTTAGTGACCTGTACTGTAGATCAATGCACCCATTTTATGCCTGGCGATCAATGTATGGCTTCCCGTATTAGTATTTATAATGATGAGGAGAAGCCCCAGTCCGAGAATTGCCAGGATACGCAGTGCAAATCCTTTCATAGTCGTAAAACAATTGGTGATACCGTAGGCGCACTTCATAATGCAAACATTGCCGGGACTGTATCAGCGGCCTTTATGGATGAAACACAGATTACTCCCAATGTGGAATGCTTTGTGAATAATTGTCGCCATTGGGCGCGAGAAAATATCTGTGAAGCGCGGGAAATTCAAGTTGCCGGACGCAATGCCGGTAAGACACAAGATACAGATTGTGAAACCTTTGAAGCGAAACATTAGAAAAAAATCCTTCCAGCTTTTATGGCGGAAGGATTTTTTTAGTTTCTTGGTTTGCTATGAATAAGCATGGTGCAGGCTATCGCGCTTGGTAAAGCAAATAGCGTTAACGTAAAAGCTTGTTTTAAGCTAGTCAGATCGGCAAGATAACCAGTCAAAGCGGCACCGAGCCCCCCAAGGCCGAAAGCCAGTCCTAGCATCATACCTGAGGCCATAGCGCCGTTTTCTGGCAAAAGTTCCTGCGCCCAGGTGATGGAAGAGGGGAGCGGACTTTGCAGTGTGGCGCCGCTTATAGCCAGACAGATCCAGGTCAAAGCCGTTATTTCAGAGGCAGTAATAAAAAAATAAGAGGCGGGCAGGCATAGAGCCAGGGCTGCTACTGTGCTGATTTTGCGACCAAAGCGATCGCCCATATAACCGCCAATGAGGCCGCCAACAGCGCCGCCTACTAAGAAAACGGTTAATAGATGACCGGAATCCGTTGAAGTAAGTCCCTTTTGGGCTAAAAAGATCGGCAGAAAGGTCGGAATGGCTACTTGCGGCCAAGCTCTAAGTCCCATGGCCAGATTCAGTTTTAACAGATCCGGCGAAGTATACCAAGGTCGTTTTTTAGTTGCTGTGGCTATCGGTGTCTGATGCGTTTTGATATCAATTTTATGGACGCCGCAGCTAAGATACAAGGCTGTTAAGAGAAAACCAGGAACCATCAGCCACGGAAGAGAGGAAAAACCAAAAACGAGGAGAAAGTAAATAATAATTGCCGGTGCGAAGGCAAAGCCGAAATTACCGCCGGCAATAAAAATCGACATGGATAGATTTTTACTTTTTTCTTTTGTTACTTTACTTAACAAAAGTGACGCAAGCGGATGAAAAAAAGAAGACGCTACGCCCGAAAAAAGTAAGGCCAAAAGCAGCATGCTATAAGAAGAAATATAGTTTACTGTACAAATAAAAAAAGCGCTTAAGGGAAGAGTGAGTAGAATAAACGTAGTTTTCCCCGTTTTATCAAGATAAAATCCGCAAATAGGCTGTAGAATATTGGAGGCTGCGGAAAAAACCATGACCAGAACACCACTGGATGTTAACGATAAGTGCAGCGAAGCAATGACAAGCGGTAATAATGCTGGCAGAAAGTTCGCGTAAAAATCACTTAGAAAATGACCTGCCGTCAATAAGGGGAGATAAATCGAGCGAGATTGCGTTTGCATAGAATGCCCCTTCCTTAGTGATGATGACAGGTGCAGTGAGGACCGTGAACATGATGCGCTTGTTTTGGTTTAATATTTCTTGCGGCCAGCTCTTCTTTAAGCCGTCCCTTAATGGAATCAAGGTAAAGGCGGCGTAAGGCCGTTTGTTCGTTTTTTTCTTCTGGCGTTAAACCAGATTCTTTCTGCTTTTTTGCTAATTCATTAATTCGTTGAATGATTTCCGGAGTTATCATTCGATCACCTCTTTTTTACAAGTTCTTTCTTACAAATACTATCAAATGACTGTACTTTAAGCAAGTCATATCTATAGGCGGAATGGCCCTAAGGTAAACATTCAAGAAAAAAATAAAATAAGTATACAAAAAAGTCTATGGTTTTTGCTGAAAAGCAAGTATAATAATAAAGTCATCGTTTTAAAATAACACATTTGTCTGCGGAAAGCGCAATTACGAAAGGCATTTTGGAGGGAATTAGATGAAAGCCGTAATTACAATTGTAGGTCAAGACCGTGTCGGTATTATTGCCAAAGTGAGTACCATACTCGCCGAAAAAAAAGCTAATATCTTAAAT
>URQW01000057.1 GCA_900550105.1 uncultured Pelosinus sp. | reverse complement strand
GTAACTGGAGTTGTTACGCTTCCAGAAGGCGTAGAAATGGTAATGCCTGGCGACAACATTCGCATGAATATTGAACTTATTACCCCAATTGCAATGGAAGAAGGCCTTCGCTTTGCAATTCGTGAAGGCGGCCGTACGGTCGGCGCCGGTGTTGTTACTGCCATTAACGCGTAATAAATCGGACAAGACACGAAGCGGGGAAAGAGCCGCTTTGTGTCTTTCTTTTGCCTGGAAATAGTGCCGAGTGTATATTTTTGCTGATTTTGGCAATTGCTAAAGCAATAATTGCCTTCGCTTTCGCAAGAGGACTATTGACAGGCCATATGAATTATGCTAAATTATATTAGCGACATTTTGAAGTCTTATTCCATTTACTAGGTAAGAGAGGTGTAGAAGATGCGCAACGCAGTAACATTGGCCTGCACTGAATGCAAACAACGCAATTATCAGACCAATAAAAACAAGAAAAACGATCCGGATAGATTGGAACTGAACAAATACTGCAAGTTCTGTAAAAAACAGACTTTACACAAAGAAACAAAATAACTTATAATAGTTAGAGTGTTTAGTAGGGGTATAGCTCAATTGGTAGAGTAGCGGTCTCCAAAACCGTTGGTTGAGGGTTCAAGTCCTTCTGCCCCTGCCAAGTGTAATGCCGGATGTGTTAGGTAGTAAAGACGGGATGTGAATCATATGGCGATGCAAGAGGCGGCGGAGCCGCAAGGAGCTTCTCGTTTTAAAAAATTTTTAAGGGAAGTTAAGTCCGAACTTAAAAAAGTGTCGTGGCCCGATAAACAAGAACTTATTTCATATACAGGTATTGTATTTATTTCTGTTGTGGTAGTCGCTCTAGTTATTTGGGCGGTAGATAATGTTTTTAACGAAGTGCTGCGACTGATACTTAAGTAGGGGGTGGGGGACTGAATTGTCCCTTGGTAACGATGGAATCAGAAAAACATTGGTATGTCATTCATACTTATTCTGGCTATGAAAATAAAGTAATGGCCAATTTGGAACGAAAAGTTCACTCCATGGGAATGGAAAATGAGATTTATCGCATTCTTGTTCCGATGGAAGATGAAGTGGAAGTAAAAGACGGTCAGAAAAAGGTATCCAAGAAAAAAGTATTCCCAGGTTATGTACTTGTGGAAATGATCGTAACGGATCGCTCTTGGTATGTTGTCCGCAATACTCCAGGCGTTACCGGTTTTGTCGGTTCCGGAACCAAACCAATCCCTCTCAGCAACGCCGAAGTGAAGCATATCCTAAAATCAATGGGAATTGAAGAGCTTAAACCGAAACTCAATATAGAGTTGAATCAACGTGTGCGCATTACATCTGGCGCCTTTGAGAATTGGACTGCTACGGTGGTTGAAATTTACCCGGAACGTTCTAAGTTGAAACTGTTAGTTGATATGTTTGGACGTGAAACTCCGGTTGAATTAGACTATACACAAGTGGAAAAGCTGTAACAAGACGGCTTCGGCTGTTTTGCAAGTGGGAGGATCTTTGATCCGGTGACCACATTTGTTATGTAAGGAGGTGTAACCATGGCTAAAAAGGTAATTAAATTAGTAAAATTACAAGTTCCCGCAGCGAAAGCGACTCCGGCGCCTCCGGTTGGTCCTGCTCTCGGTCAAGCTGGTGTCAATATTATGGCGTTTGTTAAGGACTTTAATGAAAGAACAGCCAAACAGGCCGGTCTAATTATTCCGGTTGAAATTACTGTTTTTGAAGATAGATCCTTTACGTTTATTACAAAAACTCCTCCGGCCGCAATTCTGTTGAAGAAAGCAGCTGGTATTGAAACCGCTTCCGGTGAACCGAACAAGAAGAAAGTAGCCAAGGTTTCTCGTACGAAAGTTCGCGAAATCGCTGAAAGCAAAATGGCTGACTTAAATGCTGCCTCGATCGAAGCTGCAATGCGTATGATCGAAGGTACTGCCCGTAGCATGGGTATTGATATTATTGATTAATGTTTGGTGATTGTGGGAGGATTTTCCGCTAAAACCACAAGGAGGTAAAGCGAATGCCGAAATTTGGTAAAAAATATCAAGAAGCTGCTAAGCTGATTGATGAAACAAAAGTCTATGAAGTAGAAGAAGCTGTTGAATTAGCAAAGAAAACAGCAACAGCAAAATTTGACGAAACTGTTGAATTAGCTGTAAAACTCGGCGTAGATCCTAAATACGCTGATCAACAGGTCCGTGGCGCAGTTGTTCTGCCGCATGGTACTGGTAAAAGCAAACGCGTACTCGTTTTTGCAAAAGGCGAGAAAGCAAAAGAAGCTGAAGCTGCTGGCGCTGACTTTGTTGGAGCTGAAGAGCTTGTAGCTAAAATTCAAGGCGGTTGGGCTGATTTTGATGTAGCTGTAGCAACGCCTGATATGATGGGAACAGTTGGTCGACTTGGTAAAATCCTCGGACCTCGCGGTTTAATGCCGAATCCGAAGGTTGGCACAGTCACTTTAGATGTTACCCGGGCGATTAATGAAATTAAAGCTGGTAAAATCGAGTATCGTACCGATAAAGCCGGAAATATACATGCACCGATTGGCAAAGTTTCCTTTGACAATTCGAAACTTGTGGAAAATCTTACAACTCTCATTGATACACTGGTGAAAGTGAAACCAGCAGCTGCTAAAGGGCAGTACTTGCGGGCCATCACTCTCAGCACGACAATGGGTCCTGGCATTAAAGTCAACCCGCTGAAGGCTTCCGGCAAAAAAGAATAGTTCTCGATTGGCTGTAGACTGCAGGTCCTCTGAAATGAGGGTAATATTGCCTGCTGAGGCCGGAATCCGTAACGCTTAATTACGTAAGTTACGACCTCCGGATCTACGCCGAGAGGTCTTTTTGTTTGTCTTTTAAGGGTTGATTGATTATGAAGGAGGTGTACAGATAAGTGGCAGTAACAAATGAAAAAAAGCAAGTTGTAGCTGAACTGAAAGAAAAATTAGCCGCTACGAAAGGCGCCGTGTTAGTAAACTATCGCGGTTTGACTGTAGCTCAGGATACAAAGCTTCGTCGGAAATTCCGTGAAGCAGGTGTAGAATACTTTGTTGCTAAAAATACAATGCTTCGCTTGGCAGCAGCTGAAGCTGGCATTGAAGGTCTTGATTCTCATCTGGAAGGACCTAGCGCAATTGCAATTTCTACAACGGATCCTGTGGCTCCGGCTAAAGTCGTTGCTGAGTTTTTGAAAGAAAACAAAGTAATGGAAATCAAAGCCGGCCTTGTAGAAGGTCAGGTTATTGACGCAGCAGGCGTAAAAGCGCTGGCAGATCTTCCTTCTCGCGAAGTTCTTCTTTCTCGCGTTTTGGCTGGTATGCAATCGCCAATCGTTGGCTTTGTCAACGTACTTCAAGGCAGCATCCGCAATCTCGTGTATGCGCTTGAAGCCGTTCGTCAACAGAAAGAATCAGCTTAAGATTTCTTAAGCCGTAGTAAGTAAGTAAAAAAACAAAACAAATAACGGAGGGTTTTTATAATGACTAAAGAACAAATCATGGAAGCTATTGAATCTATGACAGTATTGGAACTGTCCGAGCTTGTTAAAGCTTTAGAAGAAAAATTCGGTGTATCCGCAGCTGCTCCTGTAGCTGTTGCAGCTGCTCCTGCAGCTGGCGGCGCTGCTGCTGCTGAAGAAAAAACTGAATTCGACGTAATTTTGGCTAGCGCTGGCGCTTCCAAAATCAACGTAATCAAAGTTGTTCGCGAAGTAACTGGTCTTGGCCTCAAAGAAGCTAAAGAATTAGTTGATGGCGCACCTAAAGCTATTAAAGAAAAAGTTGCTAAAGCTGACGCTGACGCTCTGAAAGCTAAATTAGAAGAAGCTGGCGCAACTGTAGAAGTTAAATAATTTTGCAAAAGTCAGACGCCCGGAATTCTGGGCGTCTAATTTTTTTCATAATTATCTTGACTAATTCAACAAAACGTGATAACATTTTAAATTGCGATACGTAAATGTATTTTATCAAGATTTACGTTGCGAAAATGTATAAATTTTATATTGGCAGGAAATAGTAATATGGTGGAAGCTAAAGAACATTTCACCAATTAAAACAAGCAAGGTCCTTATGATGAAAGTTGAACCTTGCTTCTTTTTCGTATTTCTTGTTCTTAAGGCAGGATGTAATTCTGATTCGGTCTTAAGGTGAAAGATTTGTATGTTGAGTCAAAAAGGGCTAAGGGGTGAAGGATTTCATGTTCAATCCTGTTCCGGTGGGCAAGAGAGAAAGGTACAGTTATGCAAAAATTAATGAAGTGCTGGATATGCCCAACCTGATCGAACTTCAGAAGAATTCTTACCAATGGTTTTTGCGCGAAGGTTTACAAGAAATTTTTCATGATGTATCACCAATTCAAGATTTTACGGGAAACCTCGTATTATCCTTTGAAAATTTCACCTTGGGCGAACCAAAGTATGATGTGGAAGAATGCAAGGAGCGCGACGTAACTTATTCAGCGCCGCTTCGAGTTAATGTTCGCCTAATCAATCGTGAAACAGGCGAAATTAAAGAACAAGAAGTATTTATGGGCGATTTTCCGCTGATGACCGAAACGGGTACATTTATTATCAATGGGGCGGAACGTGTTATTGTTAGTCAGCTCGTTCGTTCGCCTGGCGTTTATTATGGTGAAACCATTGACACAAGCGGTAAAAAACTCTACAACGCCACAGTCATTCCTAATCGCGGAGCTTGGCTGGAGTTTGAAACAGATGCAAATGACGTGCTTTCCGTGCGGGTGGACCGTACGCGTAAGCTTCCTGCGACGATTTTGATTAGAGCGCTCGGTTATACGTCCGGCGTAGCGATTAATGAACTTTTCTATGATGACGCGCGGATTCGCGCGACGCTTGAACGCGATAATACAGATTCCAAAGAAGAAGCTTTAGTCGAAATTTATAAGCGTCTCCGTCCTGGCGAACCGCCAACGGTAGAAAATGCAACACAGCTTTTGGAATCGCTTTTCTTTGATCCGAAGCGCTATGACTTAGCGACGGTCGGTCGTTATAAATTAACTAAGAAATTAGGCTGGCGCCGCCGGCTTTATGGGAAAACCCTATATGAACCACTTGTAGATCGCGCTAGCGGCGAAATTATTTTGCCTGCTGACACGATTATGGATGAGACTGCTTGTGATACAGTGGAAGAAAGCGGTATTTTTCACAGTGAAACGTTGGAAGGTCGCTTAGTTGAAGTGAAAATTAAGCAAAAAGACGGAACGCCACTGAAAGTAATCTGCAATACGGGGCTGCCTTATCAGCACCGTACGATTACGAAGGAAGATATTCTTGCTTCTATCAGCTATTTGCTCAATCTAATGGAAGGCGTTGGCACAACCGATGATATTGATCATCTGGGCAATCGTCGTCTCCGTTCGGTTGGTGAATTGCTGCAGAATCAGTTCCGCATTGGCTTGTCTCGTATGGAACGCGTTGTAAAAGAACGTATGACCATTCAAGACGTTGATGTGATTACGCCACAGGCTTTGATTAACATTCGACCTGTTGTAGCGGCAATTAAAGAATTTTTCGGTTCCAGCCAGTTGTCACAGTTTATGGATCAGACGAATCCACTGGCAGAACTTACCCATAAACGGCGTTTAAGCGCCTTGGGACCTGGCGGCTTAAGTCGTGAACGAGCTGGCTTTGAAGTCCGCGACGTTCACCATTCTCACTATGGTCGCATGTGTCCGATTGAAACGCCAGAAGGTCCGAATATCGGTCTGATTGGTTCTCTTTCTACGTTTGCCCGAATTAATGAATTCGGCTTTATTGAGACTCCTTACCGGAAAATCGATAAAGTAAATCGTAAAGTAACGGAAGATGTTTACTATCTGACTGCTGACGAAGAAGATGAAATGATTGTTGCTCAGGCCAACGAAGCGTTAGGCGACGATGGTTGGTTTAAAGAAGAAAGAGTAACAGCCCGTTCGAAACATGATACTCTCATTGTTCCGGCGGAAAAAGTAGATTATATGGACGTATCGCCAAAACAGGTGGTTTCCATTGCAACAGCGATGATCCCCTTCTTGGAAAATGATGATGCTAACCGTGCCTTAATGGGTGCGAACATGCAGCGTCAGGCTGTTCCTCTATTAAAAACTCAGGCGCCGCTTGTTGGTACTGGGATGGAGTATAAAGCAGCTTGTGACTCTGGTGTTTGCGTTCTGGCAAAACGGCCAGGCGTGATTGAACGTGTTACGGCCAATGAAGTTCATATTCGCACCGAAAGTGGCGCGCTTGATACATACAAGCTTTTGAAGTATTTGCGTTCCAATCAGGGAACTTGTATCAATCAAAAGCCGATTGTATATCGCGGCGAAAAAGTAGTAAAAGGACAGGTACTTGCTGACGGACCGTCGACCGATAAAGGCGAGCTGGCTCTTGGTTATAATGTGCTTGTTGCGTTTATGCCTTGGGAAGGCTATAACTACGAAGATGCTATTCTTTTAAGTGAAAAACTTGTCAAAGAAGATATCTTTACATCCATTCATATTGAAGAATATGAATGCGATGCTCGTGATACAAAACTTGGACCGGAAGAAATTACTCGTGATATTCCTAACGTAGCCGAAGAAGTGTTGCGTGATCTTGATGATCAAGGGATTATCCGCGTTGGCGCTGAAGTACGGCCTGGCGATATTCTCGTTGGTAAGGTAACGCCGAAAGGGGAAACCGAATTAACTGCTGAAGAACGACTGCTTCGGGCAATTTTCGGTGAAAAAGCTCGCGAAGTGCGTGATACGTCACTTAGAGTACCTCATGGCGAAGCTGGTAAAATTGTTGACGTTAAGGTATTTACGCGAGAAAATGGCGATGAATTGCCACCAGGCGTCAATGAACTTGTCCGCGTTTATATTGCACAGAAACGTAAGATTTCTGAAGGCGATAAAATGGCCGGTCGTCATGGTAACAAAGGGGTTGTTTCCCGGATTATGCGGGAAGAAGATATGCCATTTTTACCAGACGGCACACCAGTACAGATTGTGTTAAATCCGCTCGGCGTACCATCTCGTATGAACATCGGTCAGGTTTTGGAAACACATTTAGGCTGGGCGGCTCACGTAATTGGTCTTAAAATTAAAGCTGGCGATTTGAATATTGCGGAAAAGCTAAAAGAAGTCAATTACGACGTTGATACGTATGGTCTGCCAAAACCCGATAAAGCGGGCGTTCATTTGGCAACACCTGTTTTCGACGGTGCAACCTATCAGGATATTTTAAACACGCTCCATGTTGCTGGCGCATCAGAAGATGGTAAAACCATTCTATATGATGGCCGTACGGGCGAACCTTTTGATAATAAAGTTACTGTTGGCTATGTGTATATGCTGAAATTAGCTCACTTAGTTGATGATAAAATTCATGCGCGTTCCACTGGGCCGTACTCACTTGTTACGCAGCAGCCGCTCGGCGGTAAAGCGCAATTTGGCGGCCAGCGCTTCGGCGAAATGGAAGTTTGGGCCCTGGAGGCCTATGGCGCCGCTTATACGCTGCAAGAACTCTTGACAGTGAAATCTGATGACGTGGTTGGTCGTGTAAAAACATACGAAGCCATTGTCAAAGGCGAAAATGTACCGGAACCAGGCGTGCCTGAATCCTTTAAAGTACTAATTAAAGAACTCCAAAGTATTGGTCTCGATATTAAGATTCTTACAGAAGATGCTAAAGAAATTCAGATTCGCGACACCGATGATGATGTGCATGAAACAGCTCAAGAGCTGGAACTGAATCTGACCGGCGATGATATTAGCCATAGTTCCCACGGCTTGGCTAATAATGAAATGGTCGATGAAAATGCTGACGAACTGGAAGCAGGCGATCATTTAGGGCCGATTGAAGAAGAGCTTGATATTATTGCTGAAATCGGTGAAATGGATCATGACAGCGATTTGAAGCTGCCGCCGCGGGATGACGAAGACGATTTATAAGATTCATTCGTCGAAAAAACGAGGAAAAAGATCATCAGAACTTTGAGTAAGCTATGAAGGGAGCGATCCTCCTTGTTGGATGTAAACAATTTTGATTCGATGCGTATTGGATTAGCTTCACCTGATCAAATCCGCAAATGGTCTCACGGCGAAGTCAAAAAGCCGGAAACTATTAACTATCGTACCTTAAAACCCGAGCGGGAAGGCCTCTTTTGCGAAAAGATATTTGGACCAACACGCGATTGGGAATGTCATTGCGGCAAGTATAAGCGCATTCGCTATAAGGGCATTGTCTGCGATCGCTGCGGCGTCGAAGTAACCCGTTCGAAAGTTCGTCGGGAACGCATGGGCCATATTGAACTGGCTGCCCCTGTTTCGCATATTTGGTATTTTAAAGGAATTCCGAGCCGTATGGGGTTGATTCTTGACATCTCCCCGCGGTCTTTGGAAAAAGTTCTTTATTTTGCTTCTTATATCGTATTAGATCCTGGTGACACGCCGCTGATGAAACGGCAACTGCTGAATGAAAGCGAATACCGTGAGTATCGCGATAAATACGGCAGTGCCTTTAAAGTTGGCATGGGCGCTGAAGCGATTAAAAAACTTCTCGAAGAGCTTGATCTTGAGAAAATGAGTCGCGAGCTTCGCCAGGAACTGAAAGAAGTCAGCGGGCAGAGAAAAATCCGGGCGATTCGTCGCTTGGAAGTTTCCGAAGCCTTCAGAAAGTCAGGCAATCGTCCAGAGTGGATGATTATGGATGTTGTTCCGGTTATACCACCGGAACTGCGTCCGATGGTACAGCTTGACGGCGGACGTTTTGCCACTTCCGACCTCAATGATTTGTATCGTCGCGTGATCAACCGGAATAATCGGTTGAAACGTTTGTTAGACCTCGGTGCGCCTGATATTATTGTACGCAACGAAAAACGGATGCTCCAGGAAGCTGTCGATGCTTTGATTGACAATGGCCGTCGCGGTCGTCCCGTTACTGGCCCTGGCAATCGTCCGTTAAAATCTTTAAGTGATATGCTGAAAGGCAAACAAGGTCGTTTCCGTCAGAATCTACTGGGAAAACGTGTTGACTATTCTGGTCGTAGCGTTATCGTTGTCGGTCCGGAACTGAAACTCCATCAGTGCGGTCTGCCAAAAGAAATGGCTCTTGAGCTCTTTAAGCCTTTTGTTATGAAAAAACTGGTCAATGCCGGTCATGCTCATAATATCAAAAGCGCTAAACGGATGGTAGAACGCGTTCGTCCAGAAGTATGGGATGTCTTAGAAGAAGTTATTAAAGAACATCCTGTTCTCTTGAACCGTGCGCCAACACTTCATCGTCTGGGTATTCAGGCCTTTGAACCGGTTCTTTCCGAAGGCCGCGCCATCAAACTTCATCCGCTTGTTTGTACGGCTTATAACGCCGACTTCGACGGTGACCAAATGGCAGTTCACGTACCGCTTTCCGCTGAAGCGCAGTCAGAAGCCCGCCTACTCATGCTAGCGGCTCACAATATCTTGTCAACGAAAGACGGCAAGCCTGTTGTAACGCCGACGCAGGATATGGTTCTTGGCGCTTATTATTTGACGATTGAACGCCCCGGCGCTTTGGGAGAAGGAACTATTTTCTCCAATTCGACTGAAGCGTTACTGGCTTATCAGCAGAAAACGACGCATTTGCAAGCGCCTGTTAAAGTGCGTATGCCAGGTCATGGTCTTGTCAATACGACAATCGGTCGCTTGATCTTCAATGAAGCTCTACCAGAAGAACTTCGCTATTATTATCAAAAAGATGGCGAAACTTGTCTTGGTATCTTGATGGATAAAAAACAGCTTGGTAAACTTGTTGCGGAATGCTACCGTGTATTTGGCAATACGAAAACAGCTGATGTAATTGATAATGTAAAACGTCTCGGTTATGCTTTTGCTTGCCGAGCTGGTATGACAATTGCAATTTCCGATATTATTGTGCCGGAAGCGAAGAAAGATATTATTGCTGAGGCTGAACATGATGTCGACGTCATTGATAAGCAATTCCGTCGCGGCCTGATCACTGATGATGAACGTTATAAAAAAGTTATTACGCTTTGGACGAAAGCGACAGATGATGTAACACATGCTCTGATGAATTCACTTGATGAATTCAATCCTGTATACATGATGGCTACGTCTGGTGCTCGTGGTAACATCCAGCAGATTCGTCAGCTGGCTGGTATGCGCGGTTTGATGGCTGATCCTTCGGGACGTATCATCGACTTACCAATTAAAGCAAACTTCCGTGAAGGTCTTACCGTGTTAGAGTACTTTATTTCGACACATGGTGCTCGTAAAGGTTTGGCTGATACGGCTCTTCGTACGGCTGACTCCGGGTATCTTACCCGCCGTCTTGTTGACGTAGCGCAGGATGTAATTATCCGGGAAGAAGACTGCGATGTTATCGGTATCAATCTTGTTAGAGAACGGGCTCGACTGGCGCAAACAAGTGCTAGCGCTATTCACATGCTGAAAGACGCATTACTTGGCCGTGTCGTAGCTGAAGATATTGTCAGTCCGAAAGACGATAGCCTGTTAGTGGCTCATGATACAGTCCTTGCTGAAGCGCATCTTGATGTAATCGGCGAAAATGCCGTTGCTGAAATTAAGTTGCGCGGCAGAGAAGACGAATCAGAAGATATGAAAAACTCGGCTGAAATCGAAACGATTACCCTCGGTGAACCAGAAGAGCATACGCGTCAGCATCTGAAACAGGCGATGATTCGCGAAATGCTGGGCAAAAATACCACTGCTGCTGTAACAACAAATAGTGGCGAAGAAATTGTTCCCGCTGATACGCCGCTACTGGAAGAGCATATTGAAGCGATTCTAGCTAGCGATGTTAAAGAAGTTAAAGTGAGAAACAATAATATTCAAGGTATTTATGTAGAAGATATTACCGAAGGCAACAGCGTTATTGAAAAACTGAGTGATCGTCTGATTGGTCGTGTAGCAGCGGAAGATATTATTGATGAAACTACTGGCGAAGTACTTGTGCCGCTTAATGGCATGATGGACGAACTTCTGGCTGAAAAAGTAGCTAAGGTCAAAAAACGCGTTAAAATCCGTTCTGTTCTCAATTGTAAATCACGCTACGGCGTCTGCATTAAATGCTATGGCCGTAACTTGGCTACAGGCCATACGGTAGATGTAGGCGAAGCAGTTGGTATTATTGCCGCTCAGTCAATCGGCGAACCGGGCACACAGCTTACAATGCGTACATTCCATACCGGCGGTGTTGCCGGTGACGATATTACGCAGGGTCTGCCTCGTGTCGAAGAACTGTTCGAAGCGAGAAAGCCAAAACGGCAAGCGATTATTACCGAAGTGGACGGAACTGTTGAAGTTAAAGAAGTCAAAGGACAGAGAAAAGTTACGATTATTCCGTCTGGTGGCGGCGAAGAGCATATTTACAGCATCCCTTACGGCGCTCGTATGACAGTCCGCGATGGAATGACCGTAGAAGCTGGCGATCGCTTAACAGAAGGCGCAGTAAATCCTCATGATATTTTACGCGTCAGCGGTTTAAGAGCAACACAGCGCTACCTTGTCCATGAAGTACAGAAAGTTTATAAATCTCAAGGCGTTGAAATCAACGACAAGCATTTGGAAGTTATGGTTCGCCAAATGATGCATAAAGTCAAAGTGGAAGAAGCCGGTGATACGGAACTTCTGCCAGGCGAATATATCGATATTATTACTTTTGAAGAAGAAAATGCCAAAACCATGGAAAGCGGTGGCGAACCGGCTATTGCTCGTCCGATTCTTCTTGGTATTACCAAAGCTTCCTTGGCTACTGACTCCTTCTTATCGGCAGCTTCCTTCCAGGAAACGACTCGTGTCCTGACTGAAGCAGCGATTAAAGGTAAAGTCGATCCGCTCTTGGGCTTGAAAGAAAATGTTATTATTGGTAAGCTTGTACCGGCAGGAACAGGCATGAGCCGTTATAGCAATATCAAAACAATTAAACCTGTATCATCAGAAGAAAGCAATTCTTAATAGCTGAGGCAGGAGTTTAACACAAGAAAGCGCAGGTTTATCTGCGCTTTCTTGTTAAAATGATACACGCGGAAGCGTGGGCATAAAAAGTGTTGATTTTATTAGAAGAATAGTTGACATTGACTACTGGTAGTGATAAAATATCAGAGTGCCCAGAAGAAAAAAATGTTTTTTCCGATGGTTGCTTGTCGCAAAGGAGTGAATAACGGTGTTGCAAAACCTGAAAAATGCCAAGAAAGTGATTGGAATTAAACAAGTCACCAAAGCCGTGGAAAAAGGGTTAGCAAATCGTGTGTGGGTGGCGGACGATGCAGAAGAACGTCTCGTTGAACCGCTCAAAACTCTTTGTAAGAGTAAAGGAGTTGCTCTCGAAGCGGGAATGACAATGGCTGAGCTTGGGAAGGCCTGTGCAATTGAGGTCGGTGCGGCGGCTGTAGCAGTTGTTGCTGAAGGGTAAGTTAAAAAATTTCATGTTTTCTTAAAGGAAATATGAAATTCTTTATAACTATCAATCTAAATTTTGGGAAGGAGGTGCCAGGATGCCAACAATTAACCAATTAGTACGCAAAAGCAGACAAACAATGGAGCAAAAATCCACTGCGCCGGCTTTGAAAGAAAGCCCGCAAAAACGTGGTGTTTGCACAAGAGTATATACAACGACTCCGAAAAAACCAAACTCCGCATTGCGTAAGGTTGCTCGTGTACGTTTAACTAACGGAATCGAAGTAACTGCTTACATCCCCGGTATCGGCCACAACTTGCAAGAACATAGCGTGGTTCTGATTCGTGGCGGTAGAGTAAAAGATTTACCAGGTGTTCGTTATCACATTATCCGCGGTGCGCTTGATACTGCAGGTGTGCAAAAACGAGGTCAGGGTAGATCGAAATACGGTGCGAAACGTGCGAAGAAATAAGACGCGTAACTAGGTTTGAGTTTTGAAGAAGGAGGGAATGTTCATGCCGAGAAAAGGTGCAGTACCAAAGCGTGACGTGTTACCAGATCCAGTATACAATTCTAAAATTGTTACTCGGTTCATTAATAAAGTAATGCTTGATGGTAAAAAAGGCGTTGCAGAAAGCATCGTTTATAATGCTTTTGAAATCGTAAGAGCAAAGACCGGTAAGGATCCGTTAGAAGTATTTGATCAGGCAATGAAAAATGTTATGCCTGTACTAGAAGTAAGAGCTCGTCGTGTTGGTGGTGCTAACTACCAGGTTCCTGTGGAAGTTCGCAGCGACCGTCGACTGACTCTGGGAATTCGTTGGATGGTTGATTACAGCCGTAAACGCGGTGAAAAAACCATGCACGAAAGATTGGCTGCCGAATTGATGGATGCAGCAAATAACACAGGTGCAGCAATTAAGAAAAAAGAAGATACCCATAAAATGGCGGAAGCCAATAAGGCGTTTGCTCATTATCGGTGGTAACAGTGAGGAGTGAAAGATAGTGGCCAGAAAGTTTACACTTGAAAATACGCGTAACATTGGCATCATGGCTCATATCGACGCTGGAAAAACCACTACCACAGAACGTATTCTGTTCTATACAGGCAGAGTGCATAAGATTGGCGAAGTACATGATGGCGCTGCGACGATGGACTGGATGGTGCAAGAACAAGAAAGAGGTATCACGATTACCTCGGCGGCCACTACAGCCCAGTGGAAAGGCCATCGCATTAACATCATTGACACACCAGGACACGTGGACTTTACAGTAGAAGTAGAACGGTCCCTGCGCGTTCTTGATGGCTCGGTAGCTGTCTTCTGTGCAAAGGGTGGCGTAGAGCCTCAGTCTGAAACTGTTTGGCGTCAGGCTGATAAATACAGCGTTCCCCGCATGGCTTATGTAAATAAAATGGATATTATCGGTGCTGATTTCTATCGCGTTGTCGATATGATGAAAGACCGTCTCCATGCTAATGCGGTTCCTATTCAATTGCCAATTGGCTTTGAAGATACCTATGTTGGCCTGATTGACCTTGTAGAAATGAAAGCTCATATCTACACCGACGATCTTGGCAAAACAAATGAAGAAGCAGACATTCCGGAAGATATGAAGGAATTGACTGATAAATATCGTCAGAACTTGCTTGATGCAGTTGCTGAAAGCGATGACGAATTAATGATGAAATATCTCGAAGGCGAAGAGTTTACTGTTGAAGAGATCAAAGCAGGGATTCGTAAAGCAACGATCGCTTGCAAAATGACTCCTGTTCTTTGCGGTTCTTCCTACAAGAACAAAGGTGTTCAGCCGCTGCTTGACGCAGTTGTCGACTTTATGCCAGCTCCAATCGATATCCCGGCTATTAAGGGTGTAAACCCTGATTCGGGTGAAGAGGACGAACGTGCATCGAGCGATGAACTTCCTTTCTCAGCTTTAGCCTTTAAAATTATGGCTGACCCTTATGTCGGCAAACTTGCTTTCTTCCGCGTTTACTCTGGTAAAATTTCTTCCGGTTCTTATGTGTTCAATTCTACTAAAGGTAAAAAAGAACGCATTGGCCGTATCCTTCAGATGCATGCCAACCATCGTGAAGAAATTGACACAGTGTATACAGGCGATATCGCTGCAGCTGTTGGTCTGAAAGACACAACGACTGGCGACACGCTTTGCGATGATAAGAGCCCTATTATTCTTGAGTCTATGGTATTCCCTGAGCCGGTTATCTCTGTAGCCGTTGAACCGAAAACCAAAGCTGACCAAGAAAAAATGGGTATTGCTCTGGCAAGACTTGCAGAAGAAGATCCTACATTCCGGATGAATACTGATCAGGAAACTGGTCAAACAATCATTTCTGGTATGGGTGAACTTCACTTAGAAATCATTGTTGACCGTATGCTTCGCGAATTCAAGGTAGAATGCAACGTGGGTAAACCGCAGGTTGCTTACCGTGAAACAATCCGCAAGCAAGTTAAAGCGGAAGGTAAATTTGTTCGTCAGTCCGGTGGTCGTGGTCAATATGGTCATTGCTGGCTTGAACTTATTCCGCAAGAACCTGGTACTGGCTTTAGCTTTGAAAGCAAAATCGTTGGTGGTGCGATTCCTAGAGAATACATTTCACCAATTGAAGCTGGTATCAAAGAAGCCATGGAAAACGGCGTTGTAGCCGGTTATCCAATGGTAGATATCAAAGTTCAAGTATTTGACGGTTCTTACCATGACGTTGACTCCTCAGAAATGGCCTTTAAAATTGCTGGTTCCATGGGCTTCAAAGCCGGTGCTCAAAAAGCAAATCCAGTACTGTTAGAGCCTTATGAAAAAGTCGAAGTCATTGTTCCTGAAGAATACATGGGCGACGTTATCGGTGATTTGAATTCTCGTCGTGGTCGCATTGAAGGTATGGAATCTCGTGCTGGTGCTCAAAGCATCAAAGCCTATGTTCCTCTTGCTGAAATGTTTGGTTATGCAACAGATCTTCGTTCTCGGACGCAAGGTCGTGGCAACTACTCGATGGAATTCCATCATTATGAAGATGTTCCCAAAAATATTTCCGAAGCTATTGTCACGAAAGTGAAAGGCTAAATCGGAGCAAAAAAAATAAGTCTTAGGAGGCAAAACTAATGGCTAAGAAAAAGTTTGAAAGAACAAAACCGCATGTTAACATTGGAACCATCGGTCACGTTGACCATGGTAAAACATCCTTAACAGCAGCAATCACGATGACGCTGGCAAAAGCAGGCGGCGCAGAGTTCATGGCATATGACATGATCGATAAAGCTCCTGAAGAAAGAGAACGCGGCATCACAATCAACACAGCTCACGTAGAATATGAAACAGAAAAACGCCACTATGCCCACGTTGACTGCCCAGGCCATGCTGACTATGTAAAAAACATGATCACTGGCGCAGCGCAGATGGACGGAGCAATCTTGGTAGTAAGTGCAGCTGACGGCCCGATGCCTCAGACTCGCGAACATATCCTTCTTTCCCGTCAGGTAGGCGTACCTGCAATGGTCGTATTCTTGAACAAGATGGACCTTGTAGATGACGCAGAACTGATCGAACTCGTAGAAATGGAAGTTCGTGAACTTCTCTCCAGTTATGAATTCCCTGGCGATGACATCCCTGTAATCGCAGGTTCTGCAGTAAAAGCTCTGGAATGCGCTTGTGGCAAACGCGATTGCGAATGGTGCGGCAAAATCCATGAACTGATGGATGCAGTAGATGAATACATTCCTACCCCTGTTCGTGATACGGACAAAACGTTCTTAATGCCAGTCGAAGACGTGTTCACGATCACGGGTCGTGGTACAGTAGCAACAGGCCGTGTAGAACGTGGCGTAGTAAAAGTTGGCGATACAATTGAAATCGTCGGCATGCAGGAAAAAGCAAAATCTACGGTTGTAACAGGCGTAGAAATGTTCCGCAAACTTCTTGACAGCGCTGTAGCAGGCGACAACATCGGAGCACTGCTGCGTGGTGTTGAAAGAAAAGATATCGAACGCGGTCAAGTACTTGCAAAACCAGGTTCGATTAACCCTCATACGAAATATGCTGCTGAAGTATATGTATTGAGCAAAGAAGAAGGCGGCCGTCATACACCGTTCTTCAATGGTTACCGTCCACAGTTCTACTTCAGAACAACCGACGTAACTGGAGTTGTTACGCTTCCAGAAGGCGTAGAAATGGTAATGCCTGGCGACAACATTCGCATGAATATTGAACT
>URQW01000056.1 GCA_900550105.1 uncultured Pelosinus sp. | reverse complement strand
TCCTGCTTTTTAAACAGCGGCTTTATTGAACCATAATCTATACACTAAAACAGGAAACTGTCTTTGGCGGCAGGAATCGATAAAAGATTCTTATGCGGCTAAAGACAGTTTTTTAGCTATTATTATTATTTTCAAATAATTTGTCGAATCATAGAATTATTTTTTGCTAAGAGAAGGGAATAGCAGGAAAGTGTCAGTTACATGTGGAAGTATTCCTAGTAAATTAGTATGAATTGAAGGTGATACTATGAATAATCCTTCACAAAATAAGCGGCCCCATGTGGTCATTATCGGTGCAGGTTTCGGCGGGATTAAAGCAGCGCAGTCTTTGGCGGATGCGCCAGTAGATGTTACTTTGATTGATCGTCATAACTACCATTTGTTTCAACCTCTATTATATCAAGTAGCTACAGCTGGTTTGGCCCCTGACGATGTGGCAAAGCCTGTAAGGGCTATTTTACGGGGACAAAAGAATTTGATTTTCTGCATGGCTGAAGTGCAGGGGATTGACTGGGATCATAAAGTGGTAAAGACCGATTCTCGTGATTTTTCCTATGATTATTTGATTCTTGCGGTCGGCGGCGAGACCAATCATTTTGGCATGAAGAACGTGGCCGAGAAATCGTTTGGCTTAAAAACAGTTAATGAAGCGATTGAAATTCGTAACCACATCTTGTCAATGTTTGAACTGGCTGAACATGAACGGGATTTGGAAAAACGGCGGGCCATGCTCACCTTTGCGATTGTTGGCGGTGGTCCTACAGGCGTGGAATGCGCTGGCGCTTTATCAGAGTTGGTACATCATGTACTTGTGAAAGAATACACCAATGTTAACTTCAAAGAGGTCCGCATTATGCTGATTCAAGCAGTAGACCATTTACTGCCAGGTATGCCTGCGGATTTAAGCGAGGTAACAGCAAAAATACTTTGGGATAAAAAAGTAGATGTTCGTTTTGCGGCACAGGTCATTGATGTAGAAGGCGATAAGATTCTGTTAAAAGGCGGCGAAGTGATTCCTAGCAGAACCTTGATTTGGGCAGCTGGGATTCGTTCCGCAGCGCTGCTTGATCAACTAACGATTGAGCAAGGGGCGCAAAAGCGGGCTGTAGTTAATGAAAAACTACAGATACCAGGCCATGAAGAAGCTTTTGTGATTGGTGATGCGGCTGCGTTTATCCAAGATGGCGCACCTTTGCCGACAATTGCCACTGTGGCCATTCAGCAAGGCGTTGTTGTGGCGGCAAATATTAAAAATTTGTTGGCAGACCGAGAACTGATAACTTTTCGCTATAAAGATCCTGGTACTATGGCTACGATTGGTCGCAATGCCGCTGTGGTCAAAATTGGCAACTTTAAAACATCAGGCTTCTTTGCTTGGTTTTTGTGGCTTTTTGTTCATATTATGGCGCTGATGGGCTTTCGCAATCGCGTTTTTGTTTTCTTTAAGTGGGCTTGGGATTATGTTTTTTATGACCGAGCTGTGCGGATTATTACAAAAACGTAACTATACACTAGGAGGCAGGCGTGAATAACGCCTGCCTATTTTTTTAATGTATGAAAAATTGTCAATGTGTTATTAAGCAGAACGCAGGAACTTTGCCTGGGTTAAGGCGAAATAAAGAGTATATCAGCCGTTTTTGTATTATATTAATAGTTAAAGCTATATGGATCGAAGTGGTAAGGAGAGATACCTGTGAACATGAGTGAAGAAGATGACCTACATCATATACCTTTGAAAACTTTGAGCGAAGTTATTGCAATGACCTCGCAGGAAATGGCTACCGCTTCGCCTTTCGTCGCCTGTCATATGAAGTATTTAATGAGCCAGGCTGAATCCATTGCCGATACCGCTCTTAAAAAACAGACTTTGCAGCTTTTAGAAAATCCGGCACCAACTTTTATGGTAAAGTTGAGTCGAACTGTTGAACAAGCAAAAATTACGGATCGTCTAGTTTCGGCGGGACTCTATGACAAAAATTCCAGCGGAACAGGGAAAAATCTGCCGTTGTTTCCGCCAGCAAAGGATTATCGAGTTGCACCTCAGCCTTTTTCCAGCGCTCCCGGCAGCGGTTACTTTCGCCATCATGCCTATCCTGGCGGATTGGCTGTTCATACGTCAGTTAATTTACGCTCGGCTTTGGCTCTTTCGGCTATTTATGAAGAGAGTTATGCTGTATCGACGAATCAAGATATTTTGATTGCGGCGCAGATCGCCCATGATTGCCAAAAGCCTTGGGTATTGCAATGGCTGGAAAATGGACGGATTTTTCCTCAGGCTACACTAGCTTTTACAGGCAGTCATCATGTCTTTGGTCTAGCAGAAACGATGACGCGCAATTTTCCGCCGGAAGTGATTATTGCGCAGGCTTGCGCCCATAATCACTTGGCGGCAAAGGAAGCGGAGGCGCTTATTGTCGGTTGGCTGCGGGCAGCAGCGATTCTTGCTGGTAAAGATCCTGTAAAAGAAAAATATCTTGAGCCGAGCGGACGAATTTTGAATCGGCCCAGACGGCTAGAAAACTGCATGACTCATTTGGGAGATCATAATTGGGTGGTTAGTTTACCAGCCAGCCAGTGGAGCAGTCCGCTGTTAGAAAGACTAGCAGTGCAGGAATATCGTTTCAGCGACAGTGATCTAAAAGGTAGACCTTTTTATCAATTAAGAAACTATATTTTTTCACAAGTGACAACTCTGTTGTTTTACGATACTTATGCGCAGGAAGGCATGAATGGCTTACGGCGCTTAGTACGACGTTTTGTAAAGCCCGAATGAGAAAAGGCCCTCGTTTGCCGTAACGAATCCTGCGGCAGTTGAGGGCCTTTTCTCATTTGTTTCTTGTGAACTTATTTTAAAACGGCGCCCGTGTTCGCAGAGGTTACTAGGCGAGCGTAGCGGCTTAGATAGCCTGTTTTTACTTTCGGTTCAGGTTTTTTCCAGTCAGCGCGGCGTTTTTCCAGTTCCTCTGGAGCAATTTTAAGATCCAGTTGACGATTGGGGATATCAATATGAATCGTATCGCCTTCTTGAATTAGCGCGATCGGGCCTCCCTCCATAGCTTCTGGCGAGATATGACCAATGCAAGCGCCTTGAGTCGCACCGCTGAAGCGCCCATCAGTGAGCAGGGCTACGTTTAAGCCCATACCGGTAATCACTGCTGTTGGATTTAGCATCTCCCGCATACCAGGGCCGCCTTTAGGACCTTCGTAACGAATTACGACAACATTACCATCAGTAACTTTTCCGCCCATAATCGCTTCAATCGCGGCTTCTTCTGAATCATATACTTTGGCTGTACCAGTAAATACTAGCATAGACTCTTTTACGGCGCTTTCTTTGACGACAGCGCCATCGGGTGCTAAATTGCCTTGTAAAATAGCAATTCCGCCGCGCTTACGGTAGGGAGTTTCGATGGAGCGGATGACATCAGGTCTGATAATAGCACTTTGGGTAATGCGGTCGCCAATGGTGCCAGCGACAGTCTGACAGTCTTGGTGAATGACACCTGCTTTAGCAAGTTCACCAAGGACAGCGTTTATTCCACCAGCTTCATTCAAGTCAACCATATGATGGGCGCCGCTAGGACTTAATTTTGTAATATAAGGTGTTTTGGCGCTGATTTCATCAAATAATTCTAAGGGGAGCGTTAAACCTGCTTCATGGGCAATCGCGGTTAAATGTAACACCGTATTAGAAGATCCGCCAATACCCATATCGACAGCAATGGCATTTTCAAAGGCTTCTTTAGTGAGGATTTGTCGCGGTAGTAGCTGTTCTTTTACTAAATCAAGAATGATATGCCCCGCTTGTTTGGCTAAAGCGCGGCGGGCGCCAAAATAAGCGGCGGGAATAGTGCCATTGCCGGGAAGACCCATGCCGAGCACTTCTGTTAAACAGTTCATGGTGTTTGCCGTAAAGAGACCGGCGCAGGATCCACAGCCAGGACAAGCAGCTTTCTCAATATTTTGTAATTCTTTCTTGTCGATTTGTCCAGAGGCAAATTTACCTGCTGCTTCAAAGACCGTGCTGACACTAATATCGCGGCCTTCATAGCGACCAGGCAGCATGGGGCCGCCACTGACGACAATGGCCGGAATATTGATGCGGGCTGCGGCCATAAGCATGCCAGGAACAATTTTATCGCAGTTGGGGATCAGTACTAGACCGTCAAATTTATGGCCGATTGCCATCGCTTCAATGCTGTCTGCTACAAGTTCCCGCGAGGCTAAAGGAAATTTCATTCCTTCATGGCCCATGGCAATCCCATCGCAGATTCCGATCGCCGGAAACTCTACTGGCGTACCGCCAGCCGCTAAAATACCATATTTTACAGCCTCCGTAATTGTATCAAGGTGCATATGCCCTGGGATAATCTCATTTTTGGCGTTTACAACACCAATTAATGGTTTTTTAAGATCATCATCGGTATATCCCATAGCATAAAAGAGTGAGCGGTGCGCAGCTCTCGTCGGACCAATTTTCACTTCATCACTTAACATAAGTAATCCTCCTTAACCAAACAATTCAATATGTTGAAATAAAAATAGTGTAAAGTTGTACATTTCGCTCTGACGGCAGATATTCCTCTTTTGTTTATGAAAAAAGAAAAAGCTTTTATAATCAGCAGGACTTAGCTGAAAAAATGGCGAAATTTACTAGATTAAATTAATGCAAGGAAAGCGAGCAAATTATGTCTAAAGACACGAGTCTCAGGCAATTTATCCGATTCCATTCTGACCCGATGCTGGTCGTCGATTCAGAACAGAAAGTCTTTTTTATCAATAAAGCGGCTAAAAAAAGGTTGAATTTTTCGTCAGCCTTACAACTAGGACAAGTTTTTCCTTATGAACTTAAGTCAGGAAATGTTGTGCCTGTAGACGCTGATCAACTGGGAAAGATTTTTTGGATGGAGCTTTCTGTTGCCCAGGCTTTATATGAAGAAAAAATGCTGTCCATAGTAACTTTTCGCGATGTGACAAAACAGTATTTGCAACGTGAGAAAATTCTTAAATTGACTCGGGCCGTGGAGCAGAGCCCAGTTACTGTTGTTATTACTGATAGAGAGGGAAACATTGAATATGTCAATCCGCGCTTTACGCAGATTACTGGCTATACTTTTGCGGAAGTTTGCGGCAAAAACCCTCGTATCTTAAAGTCAGGGGAACAGCCAGCGGATTTCTATCGGGAACTTTGGAACACGCTGTTGGCTGAAAAGGAATGGCGCGGTGAATTTCAGAATAAGCGTAAAGATGGCAGCTTTTATTGGGAATATGCGCTCATTGTACCTATTCGCAATTCTTCAGGTGCAGTAACCCACTATTTGGCGGTGAAGGAAGATGTTACGACACAGAAACGACAGCAAGAGGAATTATATCTTGCTCACGAAGAGTTGGAACGGATTTTCAATTCAGCAGCTGACGCTATGTGCGTAGTTTCCTCGGATGCTACGATTTTGCGGATTAATAATGCTTTTATGGAATATTTTCAAATTGCCAGGGAAGAGTCCGTTGGCAAAAAAGACTACGAAGTTTTTAACAACGCTTTTTGCTGGATGGATTCCTATAGACCTTTGCCAATGGCTGATGGCTCCTATCATAGCGAAAGAGATGTCGATATTCAGCGGCGCGATGGACAATGGCGATCTTTTATTGTTTCAACAACTCCCTTTTTTGATGCAACAGGCGAGCTTGCTGGTACGATTAAAAATTTTAAGGATATTACAGAACGCAAACGATCAGAAGAGTCTTTAAAAAAGGATTTTTTGTTGGCGAGTCGAATACAAAGAGAAAGTCTACCCGTTCCTATTCAAAATCATCGCGTCAGCATGGATATGATTTATGCGCCATTAAATCATGTAAGTGGTGATTTTTTTGGCTATTCTTATGATCCGATAGATGATACGTTGAAGGGCTGTGTGCTCGATGTAATGGGCCACGGCTTAGCGACGGCGCTGCAAACGATGGCAATTCGCGTTTTGTTTGAGCAGACTAGAGAAAGAAAAGGATCGCTTGCCAGTAAGATGGCTTGGTTAAATCAAGCAATTATCCCTTACCTTGCGGAGGATACTTTTGCTGCAGCTATTATTTTTGAATTTGATTTTAAAGCGCAAAAACTGACTTATGTTTCTTGTGGGATTCATTATTTTCTCATGAAGCAACCAGGAAAAGCTGCTAAAATGCACCGCGTTTCCGGCGCTTTCTTAGGTCTCTTAGAAGATACGGTTTTTGAGGAAGAGCAGCAAAAGATTCAGGCAGGCGAACAATATTACTTTTTTACTGATGGGATTTACGATTTGTGGCAGGACGATTTATCGCAAGAAGCGACTTTTGCTGATGTGATGGCCCGACTGCAAAACCTGGCTTACTCAGAGGAACGGACTGATGATGCAACTGTTGTAGCGATCGAAGTGCTAAGTTGCGATGAGACAAGCCGTTCTGAGAATTAAAGGAGGAGTAAAGATGGTACAAAATGTAACTGTAGTAAATAATGAAGTCCAAGTGAGTTTGTCTGGAAAAATTTATGTAGAGGAAGCCGCGACACTTAGACAGAATCTCATAGATTACATTGAAAAAGGCCATAAAGATTTTGTAATTAATATGGCTCAAGTTGATTATATTGACAGCTCTGGATTAGGTGTGTTAGTAGCAATTCAAAAACGGGCTCTGCAAAATGGCGGCGGCGTAGTAATTAAAGATCTACAGGGAATCGTCAAAGAATTGTTTGAATTGACCCGCTTAACAAAAGTCTTTACGGTAATTTGATCAGGCTGTTAAAAGCAGCAATTTAATTTTAACTAGGAACTTGCTGTGTAGCCTGCAGCAAGTTTTTTTATTTTGGAGAAAACTATTGATGAGGTGATTGAAATGGCACAAGAAAATTATACGGATGAAGGGTTAGCTCTGATCCAGGAAACGCAGCAAATTACGGCATTAGCCCATCATCAGGAAGTGACGACAAGGCATTTGCTGTTAGCTTTGGTAAAAGCAGAACCGGAGTGGCTAGATTATGTTTTAAAAAGTTTGGCCGTTAAAAAGCGCGATCTTGTTCGTGGCGCAGAACGTCTTGTTGGACAAATTCCCGCTGTTCGTGGGGCGGAAAGCGCTTTGCGGCTGGGGACTGACATGGTTCGCGTCAGCGCTAAGGCGCAACAGCTGGCCCAATCTTTTCATGAAGACCAGATAGCGCCGACACATTTGTTTTTAGCGTTACTCACCGAAGGTGAGCAGGAAGTCATTGCACTTTGTCGGTCTTTAGGACTTGACTATGGCCGCGTACAACAGCAGCTTGATAGCTATCAACAAGAACAAGGTGAAGGCAGTGGTGAATATAAACTGCTATTAAAATATGGGCGGGATTTGACGAAACTAGCTAAAGACGGCAAAATTGATCCTGTAATTGGTCGTGATGAAGAAATTCGCCGCGTTATGGAAATTCTGTCGCGCCGCATGAAGAATAACCCAGTATTAATCGGTGAGCCTGGTGTTGGGAAGACCGCCATCGTTGAAGGGCTAGCGAGACGGATTGTAGCCGGAGATGTACCGGAGAATTTGAAAGACAAGCTCCTTTATTCGCTTGATTTAGGTTCCCTTGTTGCTGGCGCTAAGTATCGCGGTGAGTTTGAGGAACGATTGAAGAAAGTTTTAAATGAAATTGTTCATTCCGAGGGACAGATTATTTTATTTATTGATGAGATGCACACGCTAATCGGCGCTGGCGCCGCGGAAGGCGCTATGGACGCCGGAAATTTATTAAAGCCGATGTTGGCTCGCGGTGAATTGCATTGTATTGGGGCGACGACGCTGAATGAATATAGACAGCATATTGAAAAGGATGCCGCTTTTGAACGACGGTTTCAGCCAGTTCTTGTTGCCGAGCCGTCGGTAGATGATACGATATCTATTTTGCGCGGTCTCAAAGAACGTTATGAAGTGCATCATGGCGTTAGAATTAAAGATGCTGCTCTAGTAGCGGCTGCGATGATGGCTGAGAGGTATATTTCCGATCGCTTTTTACCGGATAAAGCCATTGATTTAGTCGATGAAGCAGCAGCGAAGCTGCGGACGGAAATTGATTCTATGCCAGCGGAGCTTGATGAAGTGTCACGCCGAACATTGCAACTTCAGATTGAAGAGCAGGCACTGAAAAAAGAGACCGATCTTGCGTCAAAAGAGCGACTGGCAGTGATTCAAAAAGAATTGCAACAACTAGAAAGTGCATCGGCTAGCCTAAGAGAACAGTGGCAGAATGAAAAAAGCGGAATTGTGAAATTGCGTGCGATTAAGGCGGAAATTGATAAGGTTCGCACGGAGATGGAAGCGGCGGAACGGGCCTATGACTTAAATAAATTAGCTGAACTAAAATATGGGCGTCTGCCAGAGTTGGAAAAGAATCTTGCAGTTCAGGAAGAGGCTTTGCGCAGTGCTGCGGCGCAGTCGGTCCTCTTAAAGGAAGAAGTTGACGAAGACGATATTGCTAAAATAGTGAGTCGGTGGACGGGAATCCCCGTACAGCGCATGCTTACAGGCGACAGACAAAAATTGCTGCATCTTGCTGATATTATGCATGAACGGGTCATTGGGCAGGAAGAAGCTGTGACAGCTGTAGCAGAATCGGTAATCAGGGCAAGAGCTGGACTGAAAGACCCAGGCAGACCGATTGGATCCTTTATTTTTCTGGGGCCTACCGGGGTTGGGAAAACAGAACTTGCTAAGACCTTGGCGGAAGTCCTCTTCGATGACGAGCGCAATTTAATCCGGTTAGATATGAGTGAATATATGGAGAAACATACGGTAGCTAGATTGATTGGGGCTCCTCCTGGCTATATCGGCTATGAAGAAGGCGGCCAACTGACGGAAGCAGTACGCCGTAAGCCTTACAGTGTTATTTTACTTGATGAAATTGAGAAAGCTCATTTTGATGTTTTTAATATTTTACTACAAATCTTAGATGACGGACGCTTGACAGACAGTAAGGGGCGTACTGTAGATTTTAAAAATACGATTATTATTATGACGTCAAACTTGGGATCGTCTGAAATTTTGGCGAAGGATTTTGATGAGGCGAAACAGGCCGTTGCGGCTCTATTGCAAAAATATTTCCGACCAGAATTTCTAAACCGAATTGATGATACGATTGTGTTTAAGGGATTGACCAAACCAGAAGTTGGTAAGATTGCTGGACTATTGCTGGAAAAACTCAAGGAGAGGTTGCAAGAGCAACGGCAGCTGGAGCTGAAATGGGATGACTCTGTGACAGCCTATTTAGCGGATCATGGCTATGATGCTCAATTTGGCGCTCGGCCGCTCCGCCGCTTTATTACGAAAACGGTAGAAACCAAGCTGAGTCAACTCCTGATTGCCGAAGACATTGCAGCCGAAAGCACAATTTTTATGCATGCTGCTGCCACGATTGAATTTACTGTTACACAAAAAAATAAATAAAAAGATTTTGGTTTGATTAGACTAAGAGGCTGTTGCAAATAAGTTTATGCAACAGCCTCTTTTTGTAGCAAAGCATTTTTTTATGGCATAGTTTATTTTATCAAGGCAAGATGGCGCGACAAGGCGGTTCGTGCAAAGGAGATGAGCTTAATGTGCGGAATTACCGGTTGGGTCGATTGGCAGAGACCTGCTCCAGAGCAGGAAAGACTGCTATTAGCGATGATGGATACTTTGGCAGTGCGGGGACCTGATGCAGCAGGTTTTTATGTGAAAGGTCATGCGGCTTTGGGGCATCGGCGCTTAAGCGTCGTTGATTTGGTCGGTGGCGCCCAACCTATGATTTGTCGACGAGGCGAAGCGGAATATGCGATTACTTATAATGGTGAGCTCTATAATACGCTGGAAATAAAACGTGAACTTGAGGCGAAAGGCCATAGCTTTATGAGCCACAGTGATACAGAAGTGCTGCTCCATGCCTACATAGAATGGCGGGAGGGCTGTCTTGAAAAATTTAACGGCATTTTTGCTTTTGCTATTTGGGATGACCAAGCACAGGAATTATTTATTGCTCGTGATCGAATTGGCGTAAAACCTTTTTTTTATGCATTAAATGATAAGAGGCTGCTCTTTGCTTCAGAAGTCAAAGCACTTTTGCAGCATCCTGACGTTGCACCGCGCGTTGGTAAAGTGGGGCTTGCTGAAATTTTACTTATGGGGCCTGCTAGAACGCCAGGCCAAGGTATTTATGAAGGCATTAGCGAGTTGAAACCAGGATTTTGCGGGCGCTTTAGTCAAAACGGGTTAGAGGTGTATCCCTACTGGCAACTGATTTCGGCAAGACATGAAGATACTTTTGCCGAAACGACGGTAAAAGTACGGGAACTTGTCACCGATGCGGTAATTCGTCAGCTTGTTGCGGATGTTCCTGTTTGTGCTTTTTTGTCAGGCGGTCTTGATTCTAGTGCGCTCACTGCGATTGCTGCGGAAAAGTATCGTCAAGAAAAGCGCGTTTTAGGTACCTATTCGGTCGATTATATTGATAACGAGCAGTTTTTTACCGCGAATGATTTTCAGCCTAACAGCGACGCGCCTTGGGTAGAAAAAATGCAACGCTTTGTACAGACAGACCACCACAAGGTTCTGCTTTCGAATGAAGAGTTAGCCAGTACGTTGGGGCCTGCCACGATAGCTCGGGATTTCCCGGGAATGGCTGATGTTGATACATCGCTGTATTTGTTTTGCCGTGAAATTAGAAAAGGGGCCACAGTGGCTTTGTCTGGTGAGTGCGCTGATGAAATTTTTGGGGGTTATCCTTGGTTTCAGCGGCCTGATATGATTGAAGCAGCTACATTTCCTTGGGCGAATCATCTTGACTATCGCGCTGCTTTTTTAAAACCGGAGATTCGCGACTACTTAGAACCGGAAAAATATGTGCAGGATCGCTATGAAGAAGCTTTGGCTGAAGTCTCCCCTTTGGCGGGCGAGGAACGCTATGGTGCTAGAATGCGGGAAATTTTCTATCTTAGTTTAACGCGGTTTATGCCTACCCTGCTTGATCGTAAAGATCGGATGAGTATGGCCTTTGGGTTAGAGGTGCGGGTTCCTTACTGTGATCATCGAATTGTTGAGTATGTCTGGAATGTTCCTTGGCAAATGAAATATCATCAAAAACGTGAGAAGGGACTGCTGCGACAGGCTTTGCAAGGGATTTTGCCTGATGATGTACTTTGGCGGCGTAAGAGTCCTTATCCCAAAACACATCATCCTGGCTACTACGAACTCGTTAAGAATCAACTGCTTTCGCTATTAAAAGATCCGCTTTGTCCGCTTCATCAATTGATTGATAGTGAAAAACTTTTTGCCTATGCTGCTCAAAATGAAACAGGTCCGGGCGTTCCCTGGTTTGGTCAATTGATGACAAAAGCGCAGTTGTTTGCTTATTTTTTACAAGTCTATACGTGGTTGACCCATTATCAGGTAAAAATTGTGTAAAGAAAGTAAGATCAAAGGAATTAATGCTAGGCAGCAAGACAGCTTTCCTGTATTATTAAGGATAATACAGGAAAGCTGTCGTTTTTTATTCGGTCCGATGGCGGCGGACGGGTATGCTTTAGATTTGAATTTTGGGGGATGGATTTAGCAATGATCCAAAAAGAAGAAGAGTTCCGTCGTTTATTAGCAGAGCTTAGCGGAACGGTCGCTGGCCCGGAATTGCTGCAGCAAATGCTTGACGCGATGAGCCAGGGCGTATTGTTGTTAAATAGTGAACGCAAGGTATTACTATATAATCGTCAATTCGTTCGCATGTTGCGCTTTAAAGCGTCAGAGGTTTATGTTGGACAGGAATATGAGAATTTATTGTCGCTCTGGTGTCGGCGTAGTAACCAACCGGAAGAATTGCTCCAGAAAAATCTTTTATCTATCAGTAAGAAAAAGTCATACGAAATAGAATACAGCTGGCAAGATTCTCTCGCTAAGCTGCGTTGGCTTTACGTGGAAAACCGTCCGCTTGCCAGTGGCGCTATTTTACGCACTTATACCGATATAACGAAAATGAAGCGGGATGAACAGATCCTCAAAGAAAGTGAAACAAGTTTTCGTAGTATCTTTGAAGTTGCGCCATTTCCTGTAGCTGTTATTAGTCAATCAGGAAAAATTTTGCACGGTAATAAATGTTTTATGGAATTTTACGAGTTGCAGGAAGACGATTTAGAACAGCTCTATCCATTAGACTTTTTTTTGGACAGCTCGGTGCGGCGACGCCTGCTTCATAACCTTACGATGGAAGGGGCTGTCGATGGCTTTGAAGCCCAAATTCGCACTTTTCGTACACAACTGGTACGATGGGTAATGATTGCCGCAAGACCGCTTTCTGTACTAGGACAGTCTTGTTTACTTACCATGCAAATTGATTTAACAGAAAGAAAGCGTTTGGAAGAAGACTTGCGGCGTTTAGCGACAAGCGACGGTTTGACTGGATTAAATAATCGTCGTTACTTTTTGGAAATTGCCGAGCGGGTTTTTCAGCAGGCGAGCCGCTATCAAGAACAATTGGCAGTGCTTGTATTAGATATTGACCATTTTAAAGGCATCAATGATACCTATGGACATCAATCTGGCGATATTGTTTTGCAAGAGCTGGCGCAGTGTTTAAGCCAAATCCTGCGCGAGGTAGATGTAATCGGTCGTATTGGCGGGGAAGAATTTGCTGTATTGTTGCCGCAGACAGATAATAAGGGCGCACTCTCTCTAGCAGAAAGAATGCGCCAAGCCGTGGAAGCCTATTGTTTTCATTTACCTGATGGGCAAATCATCAAAGTGACAATTAGTATTGGTTTTACACTTTTTTATATTAATGACAAGGATTTTGACCAGGTGTTGCGTCGGGCTGACGAAGGTCTCTATCTGGCGAAAAAATCAGGACGAAATCAAGTACAGCAAGGACCTGATCCTAGTGCCGCCAATTAAGCAAAGAGAACGAGCAGCAGCATTTTAAAGTTTTTGTCAGCCTGCAGACCGTGTGGTGTATTCGCTGGCATTAAAATAGACTCACCGGCTTTTACTTGATGGGTTACGTCGCCAATTGTGATTGAGGCCTCTCCGTCTAATAAATAGACAAAAGCATCGCCTGGCGAGGAATGCGTGCTAATGCTTTCTCCCTGTGAGAAAGCAAAAAGGGTCATTGTTAGAAACTCTTTTTGGACAAGGGTTAGACTGACAACGCGGCCAGCTTGGTATTCGACTAAGTCGGCAAAAGTGTTAATTTTACTTGCTTCTATGTTTTTAAAGAAACCTTGGTTCATGTGAATTCCTCCTATATGTTGATCTAAGATGATTGTAAAATATAAACTTCCCTTCGAATGTGATCCTTATCACAAAAGAGGGAAGTTTTTTTGTACCAGCAATTACCTATGACGGTTTTTCATTTTTTCTTTATAATAGGCTTAGTAAGTTAACATAATTATAAACTTACTGAAAGGATGATGTCTATTGCGTAAAAATGTATACTTAGGGTTGTTGGGTTTGCTGCTTGTTGTGCTACTAGGAGGCTGTACACCGCAGATTTTAACGCCGCGGGTGCCGGGACTGGCGCCGGAAGATACTGTTAAGGCTTTTTTTAATGCGGTTCAGGCAAATCATCTTGCTGATGCCAGTCAGTATGTTTCTCCTGAGTTTTTGCCCAAAGCAAATGATGGTGAAAATGGCAGTGAAATCATTGCTGATCTTAAGGGTCAGAAGCTGATTCATGTCAAAGAAGCGGCTAGTCAGGGAAACTACTGCGTTGTTGTTGCGACGTTGCAGGGACAAGATAGTTTTGCTGTAAAAGTAAAGCCAGTTGGTTTGGAAAAAATCAATGGCGAATGGTATCTTGTTGATATAAACAAAATCTATCAAAGCGCGAAATATGAATTACTCCTTAAAATGCTGTTTAGCTTGTAACAAAAAAGGTAGGAGCCTCCTTGCGAGGCGTCCTACCTTTTTTATGAAGTTTAATCAGCGGAACGATTGCTCCAAAAACCGGCCAAAGCGGAACCGGTAAGATTATGCCATACGCTGAAGATCGCGCCGGGAATTGCTGCTGACGGGTCGAGATGAACTAGGGCCAAGGCTACAGCTAGTCCTGAGTTCTCCATGCCAATTTCAAAGGTGATAGCTCTTGATTTTTTTTCAGTAAGGCCAACTGTTTTGGAAGCGCCGTATCCTAAGGCTAAGCCAAAAGCGTTGTGCAATGCTACAGCTAAAAAAGCAACACCAGCTACAGCGGCTAACTTCGTTGCGTTTAAGGCGATGACGATAGCAATGACTAATATAATGACAACAACAGAAACAACTGGGACGATTTTCATAATCTTATCAACAAAGGCGGAAGCCACCATACGAAGTCCTACGCCAATTGCTACAGGTACAAGAACAATTTTCAAAATATCAAGGAGTAGAGCTTCCGCTTTAATGGGAATCAAAGTTCCGGCTAGCATAAGAAAAATATAAGGCGTCAAAAAAGGAGCAAGAATGGTATTGACGCTGGATACCGTAACGGAAAGGGCCGTATCTCCCTTAGCCAAAAAGGTCATAACGTTAGAGGCAGTGCCGCTTGGACAGCAGCCAACCAGAATAATACCAGCAGCCAAGGCTGGCGGTAGATCAAGAAGTTTACCGACAGCAAAGCCAACAAAAGGCATAATCAGATAACGAAAGCCTACGCCATAAAGTACGTCTTTGGGGCGGGTCAATACGAGCTTGAAATCATCAATAGACATTGTAAGTCCCATACCAAGCATAATGACACCGAGCAGATAAGAAATATAAGGAGCTAGGGGCTTTAGTGGCTCAGGGGAGAAAAAAGCATAGAGAGAGAAAATGATGACCCAGAGTGGAAAAAGTTTTGTAATGAGTTTCGCAATCTTTTCTAATACAACCATATTAGCCTCCTTCATAAAGATATTCTAATTACAATTATACATCTAAAGATCTTTTCCTCTTTCCGTTTTAGTTAATTTTAAAATTATTATTTGGCAAAATTTCGGCAATGGATACAGAATGCCTTTCATTGCGCTATGAAAATCTTTATGCTACACTTTTCTTAAATAGAAGGCATAAGGAGAGACGTTTTGTGCGAGTAGGAATTCTTGTTGTTTTATTTACAGCAGTTTATATTTTTTCTCATTTGCCAGTATTTGCTTTCGGTTTTATCGACTGGTCCCTGTTAGCGATTATTTGGGGCGTTGCCTTGCTGTTTTATGCGTTGCAGCGGGGACTGAAAAATATGGCTCGACTGCTGGAGGCGAACCGTTGGTTGCTGGCTCTTTTGCGCCTGCTGGGATTTCGCGTAAATGGCGAAGGCCCAGTGATTGATATTTCCTATTATAAAAAGCCTTTAGCTTTGGGAAAAATGAAAGGATTTGCTATAGCTGGCATAATTCTTATTGGGATCGGCGTAGTAAACTTATTTATTCTCCCCTTTCTTACAAGTAATCCCTTGCTGTTTAATCAAGCTTACCGCAATCTGTTAGGACCTGTGACAGAAAGTTCCTTTACGGCTGATGTAGCGCCGATTGCTTTATCGCAGATTCGGATTGTTGATAGTGAGTCGGCCCGTAAACTAGCGGAAAAGAAAATTGGCGAAGTACCTGCTTTAGGCAGTGAAGTACAGCTAGGCGAATTAGTATTGCAAAAAATTCAAGACAAGCTGTACTATGCCGCACCGCTCGAACATCGCGGTTTTTTTCAGTGGTTGAGCAATCATCAACTTGGCAGTAAAGGCTATGTTCTGGTGTCGGCGACAAACCCTCAAGATGTGCGTCTAATACAAAATGTTGATGGCGATGAGGTTCATATTAAAGTGCAACCGCAGGGGTTTTTGTGGGATTATCTGCCGCGTTATCTTTATTTTCATGGTTTCTATAATGTAGGAATGACCGACTTTTCTTTTGAAATCGATGATAATTATCACCCATACTGGGTTGTTACGCTATATAAGAATAAAGTCGGATTTTCCGGTCCAGACGCAGTCGGGGTGGCTGTTGTCGATGCCGAAAGCGGTGAAATTTCTAGTTATTCTTTAGAAAATGCGCCGCAATGGATTGACCGTGTGCAGCCAGGTAATTTAATCTATAAGCAGATTGCTGATTGGGGCGAGTATATTAATGGCTTTTGGAATGCTCTCTTTACGAAGGCGGGAACCTTAAAGCCAGCTGGTGACACAGTACATTTGATTTATGGCGAAGACGGCAGTGTGTATTGGTATACAGGCATCACTTCTTCCGGTAAGGATCAAAGCACCGTTGGTTTTGTTCTCGTGAATTCGCGGACGAAAGAAGCTAAATGGTATAAAGTTGCCGGCGCGACGGAGGAAGGGGCCAAGAAGTCGGCAGAGGGGCAGGTACAGGAAAAAGGGTATCGCTCAGCCAATCCGATTCTCTACAATATTTATGGCGTACCAACTTATATTGCTTCGCTAAAAGATAAAGAAGGGCTACTAAAGGCTGTTTCTTTTGTATCGGTAGAAAACTATAATCTTGTCGGGGTTGGACCTGATGTGGAAACCGGGCTTAGAAACTATCGCCAAATGCTCGCTAGCCAGGGGAATCAATTCATTCCTGGTAGTGAAAACCACGATATTTGGCTAAATGGAAAAGTATTGCGAGTAAACTCTGTTGTCAAAGGCGGCGAATCTTATACCTACTTTATGATAGAAGGCGACCCGCGCGTATTTGCTGGTACGGCTCAGATTTCCCCGCGCTTGCCGCTGTTGCAGGCCGGTGATACTGTGAAAGTTGGTTTTTTAGACAATCAAGAGTCTATGATTATGATACGAGAGTTTACTCCTTCCTTTTAAATTCTTTGCTGACGGAATTCTTGTATATTTTTTTAGAACATGTTATACTTTTGTAGTAAATTAATAGTTAAAATGTAAAATAAATAAGTATAAAGTCAATGATGACTTCCTTTGTTTGTACAGGGGAAGTCTTTTTAATCGGCGCAGCTAGGTGTAAGATCCGGTTTTGCCGAAATACTCAATTGATAATGATGGGGGAGCGGTGACACATGAAAGAAGAAGGTATTATTAAAAC
>URQW01000055.1 GCA_900550105.1 uncultured Pelosinus sp. | reverse complement strand
TCTTTTATTTTTCCCCTCGTCCATCGTATTTTAGCAGTATTTTATCTTGACACCTTTTTTCCCTGTTGCTATAATGAGCCTGTAATAAAAAGTTCATAGGCTATGCAGGACTGACGGATAAGTGGAAATGACCACATGTACTGCAGAGCAAAGATAAGCCGACCGTCTGGGCAGAGAGATTCATGCCTGGACGGTTTTTGCGTTTTGGCAGCATCTCTCGGATTTTTTCTTAGAAGGGATGGATTTATATGAGAAATCGCTGGTTTATCGCGCTTGCTGCTGTGGGAATTCATATTTGTATTGGCAGCGTCTATGCTTGGAGTGTATTGGTTCGTCCAATTATGGCAACCCAAGGCTTTTCCTTGAAAGAAACAACCTGGACATTTTCATTAGCTATTTTGTTTTTAGGTTTATCCGCTGGACTTTTAGGCAGTTTCGTAGAAAAATACGGTCCCAAAAAGAGTGGACTCATCGCCGCCGCTTTCTGGGGTGCAGGAATGTTCGGCACAGCTCTAGCTCTCTATCTGCATAGTTTGCCACTACTGTATTTGTTTTACGGCGTAATCGGCGGCATTGGCCTAGGCATTGGATATATTACCCCTGTTTCAACACTAGTCAAGTATTTCCCGAATCATCGGGGCTTTGCCACGGGCCTTGCTATTATGGGCTTCGGTTTTGCTAGTTTGATTGCCGGCCCTTTGATGCAACGGCTAACGACAGCCTACGGATTAGTAGATAACTTTCTGGTGCTAGGCATCATTTATATGATTGTTATGGGATTATCGGCTTCCTATTTAAAAGCTCCCCCAGAAAAGCCAAGTAATAATCCTGTAGCACCGAAAAATTCTTGTTTACAGCGAGGCTTTACGGAAAACGAAGCTTTAAAGACTTGGCAGTTCAGTGCTTTATGGTGGATTTTTTTCGTAAATATTACTTGCGGCATCGGCCTTTTAGCAGTCGCGTCGCCCATGGCCCAAGAAGTTGTCGGCATGTCTCCTGCCGAAGCAGCCTCATTAGTAGGTATCATTGGACTATTTAATGGCGCAGGCCGTATCTTTTGGTCAACGATTTCTGACTATATTGGCCGCGGTTATACTTATGTACTCTTCTTCGGTTTAGAGTGCTTCGCTTTCTGGAAGCTTGCCACAACGGCAGATGCTTTCGGATTTGAAGTACTAGTTCTTCTCATTATTACGTGCTACGGCGGTGGCTTCTCCTGCATGCCAGCCTATCTCAGCGATATCTTTGGCACCAGAAAACTAAGCGCCATCCATGGTCGGATCTTGACTGCCTGGGGAATGGCCGGTGTCGCTGGTCCTTATGTCGTGTCATTACTTAGAGAATCAACCAGCGGCTACACACTGACCCTATATTTCTTCGCCGGATGTTTTGTTATTAATTTAATCATTGCCTTCTTCTTAAAACACTATGGCGCTCGTCATACCACTACAGCAATTACGGCAAGACAATATTCGGCCGAAAATCCTTCATAAAAAATGATCAGCCAGCGCCCAAAGCGCTGGCTTTCTTATTACCAATCTTTTTTTCTGAAAAAGGCAATGCTATAATGAACCAAAACTTAAAAATTCGAGGTACCATCATGATTAAGCTTTCGGACGAATCAAAACAAGTTTTACTAAGCAGCATCCAAGAATTCTTTTTGAAAGAACGCGATGAGGAAATCAGTTCTTTTCAAGCTTCGCTGTTTTTGGATTTCATTCTGAACAATGCCGGTGTGTATATTTATAATCAAGCAATTTCTGATGCCCAGCAGTTAATGTCACAAAAAGTGGAAGAACTTTTTTCGCTTGAAAAACGCATAACGAATTGATCCTGTTAAAAATCACTGATAATAATGTGCGGTTAGATCAACCAAACAATCGGAAAGTAAGGACATAAATTCTAAATAAGAAATTCCATCGGCCTGTACCGAGAAAAGATATTTGCCAGTTTTCCAATGGGCGGCATAAGAGTGATCTTTCATTTTTGCAATACTGATGGCAGTGTCATTGATGTGTTTTTCTTCCCAAGTTACACTATAAATGCCACTAATATCATCGCCAGAAAAATCATCTTGTTGTGCTGTACGGATACGAAGTTTAGAATTTCTATCGCCTAATCTTTGAAACCTTACATCTGCTATTTTCTTACTAATTACAGAAATAGAGTCACAGCTATAGCCAGAGATCTTAGGAAGATACAGCGGCGTAAAGCCAATTGTATTGATCATGTCTTCATCAGTCTGATATTCAACAATTGGATTTGGCATACCAACTAATGTTTCTGTCGGCGCAGCAGCGGCACTGCAAAGTCCGCTTGCACTCATCATGATAGCTGTCATTGCCACCAAAAGGGGCTTCTTCTTACCTTTGTTACTCAATGCAATCACCTCATAAAATGATAATAAAATACAGGAATATCTAAACTCCTCCAGAAGTGTTCAAATATACTGTCAGTAAAGGAATAAAGATCATATTGCAAAGCCTTGTATTACTTATTTTATGTCTTTGGCCTTTTTCCTCCCTGCTGCTCTTTTTCAATGAACCGTACTTTCTTATGAAGTGAGGCATTTTTTTAATGGCAGAGATTCCTACAACAATCCCTACCGATTCTACTGAAGAAAAAGTATTTCTCAGCGGAACCGTAGAACGTGTTACTTTTCATAATGACGATAATGGTTTTTGCGTCCTGCGAGTAAAAGCAAGGGGCTTTCGCGATTTAGTAACTGTTGTCGGACATGCTTCCACAATCACGAGTGGCGAATTCATTGAAGCCATCGGACTATGGAAAAACGATCCCCAATACGGGCTTCAATTATCTTGTATTTCTTTAAAATCCACGCCGCCTACTACGTTGGAAGGCATTCAAAAATATCTTTCCTCTGGCCTAGTTAAAGGAATTGGTCCTGTTTATGGCGAGCGTTTAGTCAACTGTTTCGGTCTAGACGTTTTTACCGTCATCGAACAGACACCGCACCGTTTACGAGAAGTTGATGGAATCGGCAAAGTCCGCAGTGAAAAGATTGTGAAGGGCTGGGATGCCCAAAAGAAAATTAAAGAAATTATGCTTTTTTTATATTCAAATGGCGTTGGCACATCAAAAGCTGTTAGAATTTATAAAACCTACGGCGATAAAGCGATTTCTCTGATTCAGGAAAACCCCTACCGTTTAGCGCAAGATATATATGGGATCGGCTTTGTGACAGCTGATACAATTGCTCAGAAAATCGGTGTTGAAAAAAACTCGCTCATTCGTGCCAAAGCGGGAATTCGTCATGCCCTTTTCGAAGAAGTTTCCAACGGCAACTGCGCCTACCCCAAAGCCGCTCTGCTGCCCCAAGCAGTAGAATTATTAGAAATCCCGCTTGATATCTTAGAACAAGCCATTATCGAAGAAATTGAGACACAAGGTATTATGATAGATACCATCGGCGACGAGGAGTGTCTCTTTATCCCCAGCCTCTATTATTATGAAAAATATATTGCCGAACGAATTGTCGCTGTCGCCTCAGGTTCGCCCCTATGGGGTGAAATAAATGCAGCTACTGCAATTCCCTGGGTTGAAGCGAAATTAGGCATCCAACTGGCGGAGAATCAAAAAAAAGCCATTGCTACAGCGATACAGTCTAAATTTATGGTCATTACTGGCGGCCCTGGTGTAGGAAAAACTACGATCGTAAATTCTATCATCAAAATTCTCAATGCCAAGCAACTACAAATCCTCTTAGCTGCCCCAACAGGTCGAGCTGCGAAACGCCTCTCAGAGTCTACCGGCCTAGAAGCCAAAACCATTCATCGCTTGCTGGAATATGATCCGTCAGAACATCAATTCAAACGAAACGAAATGAATCCGCTCGAATGTCAACTGTTGGTTATTGATGAAACATCCATGGTAGATGCCCAGTTAATGAATTCCCTGCTAAAAGCTGTACCGCAAAACGCTTCGATTATCCTCGTCGGCGATGTAAATCAGCTTCCTTCTGTGGGCGCCGGGCAAATCTTAGCTGACATTATTGATTCTGAATGTGTGACAGTTGTTACATTAAATGAAATCTTTCGTCAGGCTAAAACAAGTAAGATCATTACTAGCGCTCATGCGATTAATAGCGGCAATATGCCTGATCTCTCCAATCAGCTTGACGGCGATTTCTTTTTTGTTAGCTCGGAAACCCCAGAAGATGCTGTACAAAAAATCATTGAAATTGTAAAGCACCGCATACCAAAACGCTGGCACTATAATCCAATCACTGACGTTCAAATTCTCTGTCCGGCTAATATCGGCGGTATTGGCGCTAAATCTTTAAACATCGAACTGCAAAAGGTACTAAACCCTCATGCTACAGAAAAAGTAGTAAAATTCGGGATTCCCCTCGCCACTGGCGATAAGGTGATGCAAATTCAAAACAACTACGACAAAGAAGTCTTTAATGGTGATATTGGCTTTATCACCAGCATTGACACAGGCGAAAAAGAGCTGGCCATTCAGTTTGATGATCGCACGGTAATTTATGATTTTGACGAACTAGATGAAGTCGTTCTTGCTTACGCTTGTACCATTCATAAAAGTCAGGGCTCAGAATATCCGGTTATCGTCATCCCGATCATGATGCAGCATTTTATGATGTTGCAACGCAATCTCATCTATACAGGAGTCACTCGCGGCAAAAAACTAGTCATTCTCGTGGGACAAAAAAAAGCCTTAAATATTGCGGTTAACGGCAAAAAACATAACAAACCGCGTTATTCAAAGCTTAAAGAATGGCTTGTAACCTTAACAACTATTACAACGAATCCACTTTCGCTTTAGCATTTTCCACTGCCTGTTCTAACACCATAGTATTAAGGTCATGATCCCGATAACCTTGCCGAATCATTTCAAGATACCGTTCATGCGGTAACGCCGGCATGGCTTCATACTCTTCAGCCATTACATAAAGCATGGCTTCCTGCTCGCCGATCTTAGTCCCTACCGTAACATTTTTCTTTTCATACAGCCTTGGATATCCCTCATAACGATCAAGAGCCTTTTCGCAATCTTGCGTAATATGCCAAAGGACAACCGGGACAACGCCCTCGCTTTGCCGTTCCACATTAGCAACACCGTTTTGTTTGCCGCGAAAAGTCAAAGTATAGCCTGTTAGCTCACCCGTACCAATTACCTGAGCATTCGGACAACGCCGCTTCATTTGCTGTATATTCATATTACTGCCATAAGCAGCATATACTTTGGCTTTCATGCGCTTGATTCTCCTTCCTTATCGCCAAGATAATCATTGAGGTTCATTCAGCTTTGCGACGTTTGCAAAAAAGCATCTCCAAAGAGATGCTTTAAAAGCCACGCCGTCTTTTATTTTTTTCTTTGACAAACTCTCGTGCGTTTTTCACGCCGCCCATTTGCGCAAACATAGTCGTACTCTTTTCCTGTTCAATCTGCTTTGAAGTTAAGCCCTCATACTTGGCTTCTTTTTTCAACTTTAAATAATTAGCAAGCCGTTCTGCCGACAGCAACCCGTCTTTTATAGCCCTTTGTACTGCACAGTTCGGCTCATTAGTATGAGTGCAATCATGAAACTTGCACTTTGCTTTGAGCTCGTCAATGTCGGCAAAGGCTTTCGTAAAATCAGCGCTCTCGATTCCGATTTCTCTCATTCCTGGGGTATCAATAACAACACCGCCACTTGGAATAGTGATCAATTCGCGCCTAGTCGTAGTATGCCTGCCTTTATTATCGTTTCTTATCCCTTGGGTTTGTAGCACTTTTTGGCCTGTGAGTCTATTGATTAACGTCGACTTTCCCACACCGGATGAGCCGATAAATGCAATGGTTTTACCACTAACGAGATAGCTTTGCACAGATCCGCAACCAGCCTCAATCAAACTCGAAGTAACAAGCACCTCAACCCCACAAGCAACCGTATTAAGCTCTAACAATTTTCGTGGTAGATTATCACATAAATCAGATTTCGTAAGAACGATAACCGGAACAGCTCCACTATCCCAGGCAATGCCAAGATAACGTTCTAACCTGCGAAGATTATAATCGTTATTCAGTGACATACAGATAAACACGGTATCAATGTTTGAAGCTACAACTTGCTCCTCATTTGAACGTCCCGCCGCCTTTCTAATAAAAGCGCTTTTCCGTGTCAAAACCTGATGAATAATGGCATTCCCTCTAGTATCATCATTTCGATCCAGCATAACAAAATCGCCCACTGCCGGATAATCCGATACCGCGCGGACATCAAAACGAAACTTTCCGGCAATTTCTGCTGTTAACTCACCGTTCTCGGTTACTACCTTGTATAAATCTTTATATTGGGCAATAATTCGCCCAATATAAAAACCAGAATATAAACTAGACTCAGTAATAAACCGTTGACTGAGCCCCATATTTTCCATATCAATTTTGCTCAATTTTATATCCTCCAAAAGTTTGTGAACTCAGCTTTTGGGAGGTATATACATTATTTTATTTTGTATGCACCTCCCAGGTTCTTACAATATCCATTGCACTACTATGCAACATAAAACAACATCTCCTTTTAAAAGCAGATTCTCTTACAATTTGATCATATCACAAAAGCATTAACTCATAAAGCAGCCTTATGAATTATCACTAACTTTAAAATCCTATTATAGCAAAGCAGCAAGATAAAACTGCCGATATTTTTCCTCCTCAAATACAACAGAAATCTGTTCCCGATAAAGCGCAATGGCCAAAATGGCATTGCAGTCTGCCTCAAAGCACGGAAATTGCTCTTGGTCAAATACCGGCACTTCATTAACCGCATAGTCATGGAGCCAATAATCAGCCAAAGCCATACACGCTTGCTTAAGGTCAGTTGCATTTTTTTGCATAATGGCTCGATACAGTTGCAGCCAATGACGATCATCATAGGCAGGATTTTCTGTCGGTAAGACCACGGGATATCCTGTCATTAAGCCATATAGGATTCGGGAAGCAACACCTTCATAATCAGATTTTTCCGGCCAATCTCGATAATGTTCTAAAGAAAAATCCCGTGTCAAGGCGAAAAACGTAACAGTTTCTTCTGAATCGATAGGATAATTTTCGCCTACTAGCTTCTGGGAAAGAAGGAGCGCGAGACAAGCAAACCATAGGCGACACCGCTCTGCGCTTGCTCCCGCCGCACACTCCAAGGAGCCAAGACGAAAAATAGCTTCCCGCAAATATTTTATTTTTAGAACAAAAGCATCGTTACGATGCCACGCGTCAGCTTCCAACTGATCAATACCGCTCAGACTGCTCAGCCACTCAGGGGCTAGGCGCTCATAATCGGCAAGGCCTCCTGGAATTCGTTCTTCGCCAAATACGGGCGGCGTTTGAATAAGCTGAAGTATTTTCTCTTTTATGTAGTTCGTGTTCTCCATATAATCCTCCCAATAAATTACTAGTCGCTAACCGTCACCTGCTAAATCCGTATTAAGCAACGACCTTATACACCAAATATCGTTTGCAAATACTGATCAAGAATACAAAGTGTTTTGTTTAAATCCTGATAAGGAAACTTGTGGGTCGCCTTATAGCATATTCTAGGCGGAATGGGTTCTGCTAGCCGCTGAAGGACAAACTGTCCACCCTGTACCATGTGTGCACCTACCGAAGCTGGAACGATAGTCCACTGCTGAACGTCCTTCATAAAAGTAGTGATAAGCCCTGCCGAATCTAAATGAATGCGGGAAGGACAATGGGGGTCCCACCACTGATCATGTTTAAATTGAAATTCTTTATTCCAAATTATGAATATTTCGTGCTGCGGCGCTAATTCCTTTATTTCAACAGTGTCTCCTGCCTGACGCCCCGGTGCGGCAAGACGCAACAACATCATTTCTTCCGAAAAAAACGGCTTCACGGTGACACAGGGCGATGCGATCTCGCGTACCACAAAGGCCACATCCATCTCGCGTCTCTCTATACTATCAAAGGCCTCCTGCGTATGCTGTGTTCGAATTTGCAGCCGTATTGCTGGATTGTGCTCATTTAACAGGCGATATAAAGGCGGTAAAACAAAGTGACTTATACTTTCAGCAACACTAATGGCCAAACTGAATTGAGAGTCATTAGCTTGCAAGATTTGCGTTTCCCGCCAAAGAGCATCCCATCTCTCAGCAATATAAAAAAAGCTTTCCCCTTTTGGCGTCAGGCTGATTTTGGCTTCCCCTTTTCGTCGCTCCACCAAGAGGCCGCCCATATCCTTCTCTAAGGTCTTCAACCGATAGCTTACTGTAGCTTGCGATAAATGCAAGAGTTCCGCCGCCTTGCTTAAATTTTCCGTCTTCACAATCGCTAAAAAAGCTTCAATCCCAGGAAAGTACATAAAATCACCTCTTATATATAGAAAAAGTTAATATTTATTACAAAATACTTAACATTTACATCAGTATTCTATATATGTAAAATTAACATTAACAAAGCTGCTAGTCAAATCATTCTTTGCATTGGAGGAGATAGTATAACAGAATCAGCTCTTATTCTTATTCTGATTGCCGCCTTCGCTCATGCCACCTGGAATTATTTAGCCAAAAAAGCCTGCGGAGGTACCGCCTTTATTTGGCTGTTCGCCGCGCTTTCGACCTTGCTTTATTTTCCATTCGCTCTATGGATCATCGTTACGCAAAGCCCGGTAATTGGCTGGTATCAACTAGGTTTTATGCTAGGCAGCGCCATATTGCACTCTTTATATTATATCTTGTTGGACAAAGGATATCGAATTGGCGATCTCTCGCTCATCTATCCTCTCGCTCGTGGCACAGGTCCTATGATCTCGACGATTGCCGCCATTGTATTATTAGGCGAACAACCTTCTGCCATAGCACTTATGGGAACGCTATGCATTGGACTAGGAATTATTGTAATCACCGGAAATCCTTTGCACATAGCCGAACCTACAGCCCGCAAATCAGTGATATTTGCTGTTTTGTGCGGCACTATGATTGCTGGATATACGCTCTCAGACAAATTAGCTGTTACTACCTTGCTAATCCCCCCGTTACTGCTGGATTGGGCAACTAACTTGGGACGAATATTTCTCTTAACTCCTTATGCAATCAAAAATTGGAACAAAGTAAAAGACCAATGGAAGAGTCATAAAGTGGAGGCTATTAGTGTGGCTATTTTGTGTCCATTGGCCTATATTTTAGTTTTAACTGCGATGGTATTTAGTCCGGTAAGTTATATCGCACCAGCGAGAGAAATCAGCATTCTAATCGGCACTGCCCTGGGAGCCAAGCTGCTATCAGAAGAAAATATAAGAATTCGTATCATTGGAGCAATTGCGATGCTCCTTGGTTTAGGCGCGCTGTCGCTAGGATAGCAATACCCTGCAGAAAGGAGGCGTTAATAGTATGATCGAAGGCATCAGTCACGTAACTTTTATCGTTAAAGATCTTGAACTTGCGACTACATTTTTCAAGCAAATATTTGAAGCAGAAGAAGTTTACGCTAGCGGTAATAATACCTTCTCGCTATCAAAAGAGAAATTTTTCCTCATTGGCGGACAATGGATTGCCATTATGGAAGGTGATTCTCTGCCCACTCGAACCTATAACCATATCGCCTTTAAAATAGCAGAAGCAGATTTCGAAGTATATGAATCACGCATTAAAAAACTCGGTGTAGATTTTAAGCCGCCGCGACCACGCGTAGAGGGCGAAGGCCGATCATTATATTTTTATGACTTTGACAATCATTTGTTTGAAATCCATACAGGAACACTCCTGCAACGATTAGAAAGATATAAAATAGCGAAATAAAATCCTATATGTAAAAATGGAGGTGCCAAAATGTTTGAAAGCATGATTGAAAAATTAAGAAATAACCAGCGAAAACTCGTATTTACCGAAGGTTCTGATCCTAGAATTCTTGAGGCGGCCAGTCGTTTAAAAACAGAAAAAATTCTCGAACCGATCCTGTTAGGAAATCCCCAAGAGATAAGCACAGCATCGCAACAGTATGGTTTTCCTATAAATGAAATTGAAATCATTGAGCCTAAAACCTATCCGGCGCTGGATTCCATGGTTACGCAAATGGTTGAGCTTCGAAAAGGAAAAATGGATAAAGCCACCTGCCAAGAGGCTTTGATGAAAACGAATTACTTTGGTACCATGCTTGTAAAAATGGGGTATGCTGACGGCCTATTAGGTGGTGCAACCTATTCTACTGCCGACACCGTTCGCCCGGCACTTCAACTTATAAAAACATCACCTGGAAATAAAATTGTTTCAAGCAGCTTTATTCTATATCGTAATATAGAGAATGTTGAGGAAAAATACGCCATGGCTGATTGTGCAATCAACTTGAATCCTAGTGAAGATGACCTTGTTGAGATTGCTGTTGAAACGGCAAAAACAGCAAAGGTTTTTGACATTGATCCCAAAGTTGCTTTATTATCGTACAGCACCTTAGGCTCAGGCGCAGGAGAATCAGTTGATAAAATGCGAAATGTAACTGCCAAATTAAAGAGTATGAATCTTGCTTTTCCTATTGATGGCGAATTACAATTTGATGCGGCCTTTTCTAAAGATGTCGCCAAAATTAAAGCGTCACACTCGCCGGTCGCTGGAAACGCAAATACTTTCATATTCCCTGATATAAATGCCGGCAATATTGGCTATAAGATAGCGCAACGTCTCGGAAACTTTAAGGCCTATGGTCCAATCCTGCAAGGACTTAATGCACCAATCAATGACCTTTCAAGAGGTTGTAACGCAGATGAAGTATATAATATGGCAATTATTACGGCTTCCTTAAAAGGATAAAACGGTAAGCCACAAACAGATTTTCTGCCAAACATAGTATAAAACCTGAAAAGGGGGTTTAGCCGTGAAGATTCTCATTGTTGGCTATTTTACTGAGACTGCAAAAACAACGATTGCAAATCATTTTCCGACCGGCTGGGACATTATAATTGTCCCACCGGGAAAAGAAATAACGCAGCATATAGCAGATTGTCAGGTACTCATCCCCGAACATATTAAAGTAGATAGCAGCCTGCTTTCCATCGCAAAAAAGTTAAAGTTGGTACAAACAGGCGCAGGCTTTGATAATGTAGATATAGAGGCTTGTACGCAATTCGGCGTTTGGGCGGCTAATGCTGCCGGAGTCAATGCCCAGGCAGTTGCTGAACATGTAATGGCACTGCTTTTAGCTTATTATAAAAACATACCGTTTCTTGATACTTTCATGAAAAACAAGGTCGCTGAAAATCAACTGGCCTATAGGGGGAGTGAATTAGCAGGCAAAACAATTGGGATTATCGGTTACGGCGCCATCGGCAAAAAAGTCGCTGAGTTTTGTAAAGTTTTTGATATGAATGTACAGGCCTATGCTAGAAATGCTACGGCACAGTCTGACGGTTTTGTAAAAATGACGGATTTCACGACTCTTATCAGCACCTCCGACATCGTAAGCGTACATATCCCCTTGAATCAACAAACCAAACAGTTGATCAACCAATCGACATTTAAGAAAATGAAAAGTTCAGCGCTGTTTATTAATACCGCCCGCGGCGGGATCGTCAATGAACAGGACTTGATCAGCGCATTAAAAAACAAGGATATCGCAGGCGCCTGTCTAGATGTATTTGAATCTGAACCGCTGCCAATGGACAGTGAACTACGGAACCTAAGTAACGTGATACTGACTCCTCACACCGCAGGCATGCCTGACAGTCGTAAATTTCATAAAAAAAGATATGACTTCTTTGTGAATAATATTAAACGTGTGGAAAATGGTGAGGAACCAGAAAGCAAGCTTAATCAGCTTCATACTCCTCGGTAACGCACTTTGAAGAACAAGGCTAAACCGCTAATTGTAGTGTATAAAACGTCCAATTGGGATACAAACTACGAGGGGATACTCTCCTTTTTAAATATCAAGGCCATTGATGACTGTCATGGTCTTGATATTTTTTTATTTTTCTACCCTTAGATTTATTCTTCGGATAAAAGTATTTTTAGCATCTTTTCACGATTATTCATAAATTCCTTGGTAATGATATAGTGATCAGTATCTTCATAGGAAGCCCGTTTAAGCCTGCCTTGAGATAATTGCAATAATTCGGCGCCAGGATAAGCCATAATTATTGGTGAATGAGTAGCTATAATAAATTGCGAGTTTTTACGCACTAAATTACGGATGAGCGGAATCATGGACATTTGGCTTAATGGTGATAACGCTGCCTCTGGTTCATCCAAAATATAAAGACCTAGCCCGCCGAATCGATTTTTAAAGGCAGCTAAAAAGGATTCTCCATGTGACAATTCATGTAAAGATCGACCTCCAAAGGAACATTTTATCGGTGGTCCAAATGCTGGTTCCTCATCAAGTTGATCGATATTGGTCGCTACATTATAGTAGCTTTCAGCGCGGAAAAAGAAACCATTTTTGTTTCGCTGATCACCTCTAGTAACCCTAATGTACTCACTGAGTTTAGAGTGAGAATCCCGCGAGCTAAAATTGAAATTCTTTGTACCGCCTTCAGGATTAAATCCCAAATTTACCGCTAAAGCTTCCAACAATGTAGATTTGCCCGAACCATTTTCGCCAATAATCATAGTAACTGATGTATTCAGTTGTATTTCTTTCAAATCTTGGATTATAGGAATATTAAAGGGATACTCTTGTCGATTATCAACTTTATCCCAAAGCATTTCAATACTACGAACATAAAGGGATGATCCAAACATACCCTGCCCTCCTACCTAGATAATAGAAAATACTCAAAAATTCAACTCCAGCCATATAATAACACTTTTCTTAAATCAGCCATAAATATCCAATAAAAGTAACAACTAACGTTAGAGGAAAACCAATGCGAAAATACTCTCGCGCAGTCATATAGACATGATTTTGTTTGGCAATCTCAACTACAATTAAGTTCGCAATAGATCCCGCAATCGTGAGATTTCCGGCCAAAGTCGAAAATAAGGCTAAGGCCTTCCACCATACTTCCGCCTCGGTATCTGGAATAAGAAAACGCATTAATAACACTGCGGGAACATTGCTTACCAGATTAGATAAACCAACGGTGAATATAGCAAAAAGTCCTAATGTGCTCAATTTCAAAAAAGAAAATTGGTCAAAAAAATAATTTACCAGACCACTTTCTTCGACTCCAGCCACAATAATAAAAAGACCAATAAAGATAACCAATAGGTTAAAATCCACACTAGCGTAGACTTTGCTCGGTTCTACCCGCCGAGTCAGTAAAGATGCCGTAGCTCCCAAGCTAGCTACTAATGCCAAATCAAAACCGAATAAGTACGTAATTAAGATAACTGCCAATATCAATAAACTTTTGATAATCAAATACATATGGACATTTACAGGAATTTGTTGGCGACTATCCCAACCACCGCAAAGTTCTTTACGATAATAAAATGCAATCACGCTAAAAGTACAAAGCAGCCCTAAGATTGCTATAGGAGCTGCAACCATAAAATAAGATAAAAATGTCATTTTTGACAGACTGCCCACAAGTATATTTTGTGGATTTCCCAGTAAAGTCGCAGCACTGCCTATATTGGAAACTATGGCAACTCCCAGGAGATGTGGTACCGGATTACAATCAAGTTTCTGGCAAATAAGTAGTACTATAGGCGTAAAGAGCAGGCAGACAATATCATTAATCGTAAAAGCGGAGAGAACCCCACTTACCAAAATAATGGCAAACAACAAGTTTTTCTTATTGTGCACCATCCGTATCAGATGGTTGCCTACGAACTCAAAAAATCCGGCTAATTTCAAATTTGCTACTAGAATCATCATTGAAAATAAAATGATGATTGTCTTATAATCTACCGCCGAAACGGCTTTATCATATGATAAAACACCGGTTCCTGTCATTGCTACCGCTCCAATGATAGCAGCTCCTGCACGATCCACTCTGAAAATGGGGCTTTTTCCTAATGTAAAAATCACTAATACAACTCCCAAAATTATCCCCGCCAATACCATATGTAAAGAATGTTCCATTTCCTACCTCGTTTTGCGCTATTTCGAAATATTACTTAGCCAGCCAAATATTAATCTATCCCATCACACCGTTCGATTTTCTTCCCAACAATTATAAAGAGCGCAACAGCAAAAACTGCGACAAGCCCATGAAAAAGATAGGCTGTACCGTAGCCATAATGGTCCACAATGAATCCTGCTACTATATTGCTTGATGTAGCCCCGAGTCCCTGCACTGTAAGAACGGCAGCAAGACCAAAATTGAAATGACCGGTTCCTACTAATAGCCGTTCAACAGCTAATGGCGTTAAAATGCCAAGTAAACCTGCGCCAACACCATCTAAGACCTGAACAGGATAGATCATTGCAAAACCGGACATTTGGGCAGCAAGAATGCCACGAATTGGCAATGACCCAAGCGACAAAAGTATGGTCCATCGTAATCCAATCCGCTCAACAGCATAGGGAGCCAACACAGCACCGACAATCGATGAAATCTGACCTACACCAATAATGATCGCAGTCGTCTGAAACGGCTGTTGCAGCTCTCTAGCAAATTGTTGGGATATCAACCTTGCAATCGGCGCATTCCCGAAATGAAAAATCATTAACGTCCCCGCAAGTAAAAATAACGCTTTATTCGACAGCAGCCGTTTAAATTGTGATGGTCCTAACCCTTCCGTTCTTCGGTTAAGACCACGGGCGACAGCATGATCAATCTTCGATCTGTCAATGGCTAAAACGGCCATAGCTGTAGCAAGTGTAGTCACAACCATTAGTGCAGTAACGCCGCTGATACCACCCCATTGACTTACGAGATAGGTTCCTCCGATAAGTAATATGTTACCAGTATGGTCCCACACTGCATTCCGGCTAATCTGCCGACCGAATAGCTCTTTTCCGACCAGTCCAAGAGTAATCGCCATAACAGCTGGTCCAATCACCAAACCGGCAGCACTAGTTATAAATTGAGTGGTAAAAACAGTAAAGCCAATTGGATAGATAAGAGTTACGAAAGCAAGGATCGTAATCAATGTAATCGGAACAACGACGAGCGTACGCTTATGACAGGTTGCATCGACGAAAGCGCCCGCCGGAGCGCCGCCAACGATACCAACAATTCCGCCAATAGTAGCAAGCACACCTAAATCAAAGGGCGTCCAGCCTTTAGTGATAAGATACGCATCTAAGAAAGGTCCAAGACCGTCCCGCGCATCAGCAAGAAAAAAGTTAAGCGCCGCCAAGGCAGTAAGCGGCGCTGTCATACGACTGCACAAGTTACCTTGTTTGACACAGTTGTTCATAAAACGAACTATCTGACAAACAGTTAGGGCACGCTTTCTTTCTGAAAGCCTAATCATTGGTCGATTCGTCTGGCTCATCTAGGTCTGGTCTCGGTAATGGAGGCCCCGGCCGATGTTTTCCTGGAAGCGGACCGGGATCATTAATTTCTCTTACTATATGCTCTTCCAGATCCGCTTTTATTCTTTGCGCTTGGCATGCAGAAATGCGGCCTTCTTTTACATCTTCATCGATATGCTGCGTCCTTTCAGCAATCATGAATTCCTTCAACGATTCCTCTGAAATACCATGTTCATTTGCTATAATAACTAAGGTTTTACCTGCCTCTCGCTCAGCTCTTAAAGTATTTTCATCTACTTGTAGTAATGTAAGAAGTTTTGGGTTCTCCATTGGTCCTCCCCCTGGTTTTGGATGACCTTTCCCAGGTATTGGATGATCCTTTACAGGAGCTGAACTTTGTTCAATAAAATCATTTTGCTGATTGGGAATGGCAAAACCTATTGCCAAATTACTAGCCGCCATGATAGCCACAATACTCATTGTTAAAATACGTTTTTTCATAATATGATGTACCACCCTTCAAAATTTGATGAAATAAATGGAACTATATTCATATTATGAAGCCTTATTTTTTGAGATTTTTTTGAAAAGTATTTACTCCTTATTAGGTATATAGGCAGGCATAGAAATCATAAATTTTGTACCTTTTCCTAGCTCGCTCTCAACGTTTATTTTTCCTCCGTGCTTTTCTACAATCCACTTAGCAATTGCTAATCCGAGTCCGATTCCGCCACTTTCACGCGAACGTGACTTGTCTACCCGAAAAAACCGCTCAAAAATGCGGTGTAAATGATTCGGCGCTATGCCAATACCAGTATCTGCTACAGTCATTACAACGTTTTTTTTAGCTTGAAAACAATGGATTTGTACTTGTCCGCCTGCCTGTGTATACTTCAAAGCATTATCAAGCAAGATAACGAATAACTGATGTAGCCGCTCTTTGTCAGCTATTAGTGCTAAATTGGGTTGGATATCACTGAAAAGGCTAATTCCATTTAACTCATCCATCCCTTTGAATTGTTCCAAAACATTGTCAATGATTGCACTTATATTAATCAGTTCCAGATGCAACTCCGATTTATTGGCGTCAGATCTAGCTAGCGTAAGCAGACTAGATATTAAGTTCTTCAGTCGCATTGACTCTCTTATGATAATATGAAGCCTATAACTTTCCGCTTCAACACTGTTTTCAGGATGTTTTAGCATCAATGCGGCATTCGTATAAATTCCTGTAATAGGAGAACGAAGTTCATGTGATGCATCGGAAACGAACTGTTGCTGCTTTTCCCACGCTGCTTGAATGGGAATCATCGCTCGTTTTGCAAGAAAATATCCTGCCAGGATAATGGCGATTGTTCCAATTACTCCGCCGCCCAAGGTAATCCATAGTAAATTATTAAGTAATGCAACTTCGGCATCCACATTACTTACTGCAATCACATACTGCACCTGAAAGTCATTAACCTCATTAAAAGAATTATCCGTATCTGAATAAGGAATACGGACCGTTCGATAAATATGTTCTTCATAATTCTTAGTTTGAATTTCCCCTGGCTTGGTCAGTGAATTGAATTCTTCCATATTGCTGATTTCCTCAATTTTAGCTGGTCCTGGATGAATAATACGTCCATCGGTGCTCTGTAGCAATAGGAATATCCGTGGGTCGGGCGGTTGCGGTGGCTTAGGCGGAGGTTTATGGGCGCCTCTAGGTACTCTAAAGGAACTCGCTTGTAACTGCATAGCATAATCAATCTTATCAAACAAGCGAAAAGCCATATATTCGTATAGTATCATGGTGAATGCTACGAAAATTAATAGGAATACAAGGGAATTCAAGACAGTCAATCGTCGCAGTATATTTTTAAACATTACCTCTTCTCCCTCAATGAAAAACCTGTGCCACGAATCGTTTGTATCATTGTATCAAAACCATAAGGCACAAGTTTTTT